>JANLSB010000865.1:0-1644 GCA_031362125.1 Lysobacterales bacterium
TGCTCCTGCGGGCTTATCGCCGCGCGCCGGACACCCAGACCGTGGCCTACGCCTGCAAGCCGGACTACGTGACCTGGGCCGTCGGCTGTGGGCACGCCGGCCGAGTGGCCCCGTTCGGTGGGCGCGCCAAGCTGCCCTTCAACGTGGACTGGGCGTCCAAGTGGACGCTCTTCGACATCACCGTGGAGGGCTGCGGCAAGGACCTTGCCACGGCCGGTGGCTCCCGCGACCGCTCGGATGCCATCAGCCGCGAGGTGTTCCATCGCGAGCCACCGCTCAACGTGGCGTATGAGTTCCTGAACATCGGTGGCCGCAAGATGTCCACCTCCAAGGGGCTGGGCGTCTCCGCGCACCAGATGGCGGACCTCATCCCCCCGGAGCTGCTCCGGTTCCTGTTCCTGCGCCACCGGCCCCGGAAAGCGATCGACTTCGACCCGGAGGGTGACACCATCCCGGGCCTGTTCGACGAGTTCGACCGCATCGCAGCGTCCGTCGCCGGTCGGCCTGTGCGTGGCGAGCTGCCCCCGGACGCCGACCGGATGTTCCGCCAGAGCCTGCTCGATCCCGCCGCGGATCCGGCGATGGAGGCCGCCCGTTTCCGCCCCGCGTTCCGGCACCTTGCGCTCCTCATCCAGGTGCCCAACGTGGACGTGACCGCGCGCATGACGGCAGAGAAGGGCGCCCCGCTCGATGACGTGGAGCTGGCGATCCTGGCGGAGCGCGTGCGCATCGCCGGGCTGTGGCTCGCGTCGCTGGCGCCCGACCGCTACAAGATCAGCGTCCAGGCAGACCTGCCCGACGAGGTCGGCGGGCTCAGCGACGCGCAGCGTGCTGCGCTCGGCGTGCTCGCGGACGGCGTGGGGACAGAGGCGCCCACCACCGGTGACGCGTGGCAGGACCTGATCTTCCGCACCGCGCAGTCCAGTGGCCTCTCATCCGGGGAAGCGTTCGCGGGCATCTATGCGGCGTTCCTGGGGCGGGCGAACGGCCCTCGCGCCGGCTGGCTCCTGGCGAGCCTGGAGCCAGCCTTCACCATCGAGCGGCTGCGCGCGGCGGCAGCCGCGCCGGCGTCGCTGCCTGCCGCGGACGAGGAGGCCCGGGCCTGAGCGTCGGACTGCAGCGCCTGCGTGAGGACGCGGAGACCGTCCGGCAGGGCGCCATCAAGAAGGGCGAGGACCCGGCGCTCGTCGACCGGGTCATCGCACTGGATGTCGCGCGCCGGGAGGCCCAGGGCCAGGCGGACGCGCTGCGCAATGAGAAGAAGGGCCTGAGCGAGCGGATCGGTGCCGCCATCAAGGGCGGCGCCACGCCCACAGGGCCGGAGGTCGCGGAGCTGCGCGCCGGGTCTCAGGCGCTCGATGGGCGGATCGCAGGGCTGGACGCGACCGTGGAGACGGCCCAGGCGGAGCTGGATGACCTCCTGCTGCGCATCCCCAACCCGCCCGACGACGGCATCCCGGTCGGCGGTGAGGACGCGAGCGTCATCGTGCGGACCTGGGGCGTTCCGCAGTCCCATCAGGGGATCGCAGCGGACGGCAGCGCCTGGGCCTACCGGCCCCACTGGGAGATCGCGGAAGCCCACGGCGTCATCGATCTCGCGGCCGGTGCCAAGATCGCGGGCTCCGGCTTCCCGCTCTACCGCGG
>JANLSB010000026.1:0-1582 GCA_031362125.1 Lysobacterales bacterium
CCCGAACAAAAATTTCGTGCCTGACCCGGCCTGCGGTTGCACCATCGCGCCGCCGCAAAACCAACCTGCGCAAAAATCTTTCAAGGCTTGGAACACCTCTTGGCCCGAAAATTCATGGGAAATCACCGAAAATGCCATTTACACCAACGCCGCTTACATTCGGCTTTTATCGAAAATGGTCGGCACCGAGGGCAAAGCCTACTGCCGTGCGCGAGGGTTGGCGAACACGGCAGAATGGATTGATAAAGTGGCGTTTTCCAGCGTCAACCGCACAAGCGGCGCGGAACCGTCGGGCTACGTCGCAACCGGATTGACCGGAAACCTGACGCGCGGCGCAGCAGCAACGCTAACGTACAGCGCGGGTTTTTCCGCCGCCACGAAAACCGAAAAATGGTACTGCTATATTGACTACAACCAAAACGGCGTGTTCGAGGCCAGCGAACAGGCGTTCACGGCATCACGTTCGGGCACTGGCGATTTTTCAAACACCTTCACCGTGCCTGCAACCGCCCTCACTGGCCCGACGCGGATGCGCGTGGTGATGAGCCGCGCCGCTTGGACAAACCCTTGCGGACTGCTCCAATACGGCGAGGTGGAGGAATATTTCGTCAACATCGTGACCGCCGCGACCATTGGCAACGAGGAACGGACGGTGTCGGCGGCTTCCGAAATTCGTATTTACCCGAACCCAACGAGTGATGTTTTGAATTTTGAAACCACTGGCGCAGAGGTTCGCTCGGCAACTGTGTTCGATTTTTCGGGCAAAAAATTGACGGAAGACTTGACTGTAAATGCTCCATCGGGCAGCCTGCAAACGGGCAATTTGCCCAGCGGCATTTATCTACTCCTGCTCGAAATGGCCGACGGGAGGCAAGAAAAACTGCGTTTTGTGCGCGATTGAAATTTGCCCGTCCACCTTTTTTGGTAAAAACAGACAAACCCATCCACACAGGCCAGCCATCCACAAAATGGCTGGCCTGTACGTTTTGCGGAAAAGCAAGACTGGGTGAACATAGCCGAAAACAACGCGAACGAGCCGCTCAGATGATTGAATGGGCAAACCGTTGCCCGTCCATGTTGGTGTCCCGCGATTCGGCTCCTCCTGTTTTTTTCAAAAAAGAGAGCGAAAACAGGCCGTTCACAAATAAAATTGGTCAGACAGCCGATAGATTAAAATCAATTTAGTGTTGGCTGCTCTTGCAAATTGTAAGTGTGTCACTACTTTTACCGCCGTCAAAACAATCCGTGCTTGCACGAATTTTATTTCCGGAGAAAAAAGTTGCTCGTCCGCCCACCAAAAAAAAGTTGGCCAGCATCTATCCAATCAAACAGGCTGGAAGCGAAGAGAAAGTTTTTTCGCCCGGAGAAAAAAAGGTTGTTTTGCGCCACCTTCTCTTTTGAAAAACATTGTTTAACTAAAATTCAAATCAGCAGCATGTCAGCAGCAAAAACTAACAACCAAACCTCCAACAGCGGCGATATTTCGAACATCTTCCCGCTCATCGCAATTCCAATTTGTTTTGTGGTGTCAACGCTCATCTATCTGTTCGTCTTTGGAGACCCGTCGCACTTTGCCAACGGA
>JANLSB010000081.1:0-1892 GCA_031362125.1 Lysobacterales bacterium
GTCCACGACCAGTGCGTCGGGTAAGGTGAGTGGCTGACGCAGAGCGTCGAGCGGCATTGGCTCCGGATGCGGCACATGCAGTCCGCGCATGCGTACGGCTTCATCGAACAGATCGCGGTGGCGCAGGTACATCCACAGCGCGCACTGGGCAGGCGCGTCCAGAAGGTGCAGGGCGCGCCCCGGCACGGCAGCGGCAGCCTCACGTAACGCCTCCAGGCCGGTCTCGTCGGCCAGCAAGGCAATCTGGTGGAAGCCCGCAAAGATGCTTTCACGGACCGTTAGCGGCGCACGCTCAATCTCGACCGCGATCCGCAGCCGCTGGCAGGCATCGTCGTCGGCATCAAGGGTGTGCAGCGCCAGGCCGCACTGGGCCAGGAAGTCGAAAAAGACCTCATCCGGCCGGAGTTTCAGGAGCAAATCCAAATGCATGACAGGGCTGGACACGAGTCGTCTCCAGCGCAAACCTCGACTTCGTATCGACGATCCCCTTCGCCGACGCGGCGTACCGCAGATCCACGCTTCATCTTGTTGTTGAACAGGCGACGATTCTAGAACGGCCGTCATCATTGTCAACATTTCGTTAAATTGTGACGCTATTACACTTTGGCCGCACGCTGCACTGGGGGGTAACGCGACCATTCCAATGGAAGATGCTTCGATGGCGAATTCACACTTGCTTATCCGCTGCCAAGAGCACTCCCATGCTTGACATCGGCGGACAAGGAACGGCTTCGTCACTGACCTTCATTAATATTCCTTCATAACGGTATTCCCAGGCGGATCGCCTCAGGACTGGTCACGAAGCCGACGAACTCGGCGCATTCCCGAACCGTCCGAATCGCAGCGCGAGCGCGGGCAATACGCCGAGATTGAGCACGGTCGAGGTCACCAGCCCCCCCAGGATTACGATCGCCATCGGCCCTTCGATCTCGCGCCCCGGTGCGCCAGTGCCCAGTGCCAGCGGCAGCAGCCCCAGCGCCGTGGCCAACGCGGTCATCAAGATCGGCGACAGGCGTTCGGAGGCACCGCGTGCCGCCGCTTCCGGCCCCCACGCCATGCCTTCCACCTCGACCAGATGCTGGTAGTGCGACAGCAGCAGGATCGAGTTGCGCAGGCTGATGCCAAACAGCGTGACGAAGCCGACCAGCGCGCCGATCGACAACGCGCCGCCGACCATCAGCACCGCGATCACGCCACCGACCAGTGCGAACGGCAGATTGGCCAGCAACAGCAGCAGGTTCCGCGCATGGCCCATCGCCATCGACAGCAGCAAGGTGATGGCGATCGCGACGAGCCCCGAGTGCAGGAACAGGTCGCGACGCCCCTGAGCCTGCGCCTGGGCGGTGCCGCTGAATTCCACCGAACTGCCCGGGGTCAGCGACACCGTCGCGATCTTGCGCTGCGCCTCACGCACGAACGCCGCCACGTCGCGTCCGCCGACGTTGCAGGTGATGGTCTGCACGCGCTGGCCGCCGACGTGCAGGACCACGTAGCGTCCCGACCCTTGGTAGACATCGGCGACGGCGCGTAACGGCACCCACGTGCCGCCCGGGCTGCGCAGCAGCAAGGCGCCGACTTCGCTCACCGAACGGCGCAGGGCCGGGTCCATGGTCACCGCGACCTCGAACACCCGGTTGCCCTCGTAGACCTGGCCGACCGTATCTCCCTGATAGGCCACGCGCACGGCATCGAGCACCTGGGCCGGGGCCAAGCCCCAGCGTTGCAGGTCGTATTCGCGCAGGTGGATGTTGAGCTGCGGGGTGCCCGGTGGCGACTGCACCTGCACATCGGCGGCGCCGCTCACGCCAGCGAGCGCCGTCGCCACTGCCCGTGCGTCGCGGTCCAGCGCATCGAGATCGTTGCCGTACACATTGACCGCGACGGCGGCGGTG
>JANLSB010000091.1:0-2194 GCA_031362125.1 Lysobacterales bacterium
GAGTTCGACACCATCGAAACCGCGCGCGTTCCACGCCACGCGTGCAAGGCCATGTGCTTTCAAAGCGGCATTCACGAACGGATTGCTCATGCCGACCACGGCGCGGAACCAGCGCGGCGGCTCGCCGATGATCCCGGTGAGGATTGTCTGGGTGTCGGCGATTTCGCGGCGCATCCGTACCGGCCCCAGCGCCCAGAACCAGCGCGAGGGATGCGTCGCGCTGTGATTGCCGACGCCGTGGCCGCGACGCAGGATCTCGCGCACGTGTTCGGGATGCAGCGCCGCACGTTCGCCGACCAGAAAGAACATCGCCTTCGCTCCGTGCGCATCGAGGGTATCGAGCACGGCAATCGTCTCGTCGGATGGGCCGTCGTCGATGGTCAGCCATACCACGCGGTCATCGGTCGGCAAACGGTTCAGCACCGGCCCGAACAGCGCCGAGTGCGGCCACAGCGTGCCCCACCAGTAAGGCGCATGGCTGGCGACCATCAGTGGCAGGCCGAACGTCCAGCCCCATTGCCACCACACCGCCGCCACCAGCGACTGCGACAGCACCAGCAGCCATGCCCACGCATGCGGGCGGCGCGGGATACGGTGCAGGCTGGCGGAGGCGGCCGTCATCGCGGCATGATGCCATGCATCGCCGCACGCCTCAGGGGCACGCCATGGCTTTCCAGAATCTTTCCGTCATCGATGCTGATGCGCAGACGCGCGCCGGTGCGATCACTCTCGTCGATGTGCGCCCGCCGGAAGAGCGTGCGATCGCATCGGTATCGGTCGAGAACACAGGTCTCGAAAACGGCGGGCTCGAACGTTTGTTGACGCTGCCCAAGGACACGCCGCTGGCGTTCCTGTGCCACCACGGCGGACGCAGCGCGCAGGCCGCGATGTATTTCGCGCAGCAGGGTTTCGGCAATCTCTACAACGTGGTTGGCGGGATCGAGGCGTGGAGTATCGAGGTCGACTCGGGCATTCCGAGATATTGATGATCGTGGGGCGGGCCTTGGCCCGCCATGACGACGCGCCGCTGGACCATTTCGATCAATGTCGATGCAATGCGATGCGGCAAGTCGCAATGACTGCGGTTATTGCTGTTATCCCGGCAACGCCAGATCATCCAGCATCGCCCGCAGGAACCGCGCCGCTTCGCCGCCGGTGCAGGCGCGGTGATCGAAGGTGATCGACAGCGGAATGACCTTGTGCGATTCGAAGCCGCCGATCACCGGGGTGATCTGGTGGCGCGCGCGGCCGGCGGCGACGATCGCGACGCACGGCGGCACCACCACCGGGGTGGCATAGCGGCCAGCGAACATGCCGAAGTTCGACAGCGAGATGGTGTAGCCGCTGAGTTCGCCCGGCGGAATGCTGCGGTCTTCGACCTGTATGCGCAGGCGGCCGATCGCTTCGCGCACGCCGCGCGCGTCGAGCATGTCGGCGTTGCGCAGCGCGGGCACGAACAGACCATCGTCGGTGTCCACGGCGATGCCGATGTCGACGTGCGGATGCAGGGTGCGGGTGAGGTTGTCGCCATCGAACCATGCGTTGAGCGCGGGCACCGCTTTGGCGGCGACGCAGATCGCGCGCACCAGCCGCGCGGTCATGTCGTTGCCGTGCGCCCAGGCGTGGATATCGGCATCGTCGGTGAGCGTGGTTGGCACCACTTTCGCGTGCGCATCGGCCATCACACGGGCCATGTTGCGACGCACGCCCTTCAGCTGTTCCGGCTGGCCGCTGACCGAGACGCCCGGCGGCTGCGTGCGCATCGGTTTGCCGGTGGCGGAGAGTTGGGTACGCGGCTGCGCGCTGTTCGTAGGAGCGGCGGAAGCCGCGATCGAGCCTGTCGCGATGCCTGATATCGCGGCTCCCGCCGCTCCCACAGGTCCCGCCGCTCCTGCAGAAGGGGTGCCCGGCTTCGCCGAACCATCCGCCGCTGCGCGCTTCACATCGTCCATCGTCGCCACGCCGTCGGCGCCGGTGGCGCGCACGCGGGACAGATCGACGCCGAGCTTGCGCGCCATCGCGCGCACCGCCGGCATCGCCTTCACGCCGCCGACCGCGACCGCGGCCTCGCTGCGCACCGCATCGGAGCTCTGCATCGCTCCGACCACGGTGCCGGCGTCGTCGCGTTTGCCGTCGCTTTTCGTAGGAGCGGCTTCAGCCGCGATCTTGTTCGCCGACGGTGCGGGGCTCGGGG
>JANLSB010000117.1:0-7546 GCA_031362125.1 Lysobacterales bacterium
TTCGGCATCGAATTGGGCGAGACACCGGCTGTGCCGGCAGCCGCGCCGAAAAAAATCGGATCGCCTGCAGGCAAGACCGCTTCGCTCAAACCAACCGTCGCGAAAAAGGTCCTGGCGAAAAAGACCCCGACGAAAAAAATGCCGGTGAAAAAAGCCGCATCGAAAAAAGCATCGAAGACAGCCGGCAGCGTGCGAACGGCCAAGCCCTCGCCTGCCACGGCAAAGAAAACAGCCAGCAAATCAACCAAGACCGCCAAAGCCGCGACGAGAGCCAAGACACCAGCCACCGCGCCTGCCCGCACAAAAACTGTCAGCAAACGGCGATGACGTCTTGGCGCGCGCCCTTCGATTCATCCGTGTCGATTCAAGACACACAACGGAAAACCGAAGCATGCGCTTCGGTTTTTTTTCTGTCGCACGCCGCCGGAAAAATCAAACCGCGTCGCCGGCTTCCTTCACCTGCTGCTCCAGCCGTGCTTTCAGGCTGTCGTCGAGTTTGAGCTGACGCGCGAGTTCGTCGAGATAGGCGCGCTCCATGAAGTTCTGTTCGTCGGCGGCGAGCAGGCTGGCGAGATACATCTCCGAGGCCATTTCCGGTGTGGTGGCAGCGCTGGCCACCTCGGCGGGGTCCAGCGGTTTCTGCAGTTCGGCCTGCAGCCACTGGCGGACTTCGGGGGCGGCGTTGAGGCGGTTGAATTCGCCTTCGATCACTTCGCGCTCGCGGTCGTCGATATGGCCGTCAGCTTTGGACGCGGCGATCAGCGCTTTGAGAATAGCCTGGCTGTGCGATTCGGCCTCCGGCGGCGGCAGCATGTCCACGGTGCGCGGCGCAGTGGCCGCAGCGGCGCCGCCCTGCTGTTTCTGCCAGTCGCCGTAGGCTTTGTAGGCCAGCATACCGACCGCCGCCAGCCCGCCGTACACCGCGACTTTGCCGCCCATCTTGCGCGCCTTGCGGTTGCCCAACAGCATGCCCAAGGCACCGCCGGTCAGCGCGCCCTTGCCAAAATCGGCGCCGCTTTTGACGCCCGCTGCGTCGCCCAAGCCGCTCGCGCTCTGCTGGGCGGTTTTCAGCAACTGGTCGAGAAAGCCTTGGATCTTCATGCGCGATGCTCCGGGGTGAGGGTTGATGAGCTTTCATGGTGGCCCCACGCGCCCACTTCAACTGCCCGGAAGTCATGGTCGCGGCAAGATCGGCCGGCCTATTCAGGCAAGGTCCGTCCATCCGGCGCAAGATGCCTGCAACTCCGCCCTGTTAACCCGGTCACGGCAGCGTCGCCCGCCATCCGCTACAACACACGATCCCCCGACAACGAGGCACGCCCCCATGCCCCAGTCCATCGCCACCCCATTCGGTATCGCGCTGCTGGCCTGCGCCAGCCTGCTGTTGGCGTCCTGCAGCGGCACCATCGGCAGCGAAGGCGCCGAGCTGACCGTCAAGAAGACCAGCCGCCAGGCCGAATCGCGCCGTGAAGCGCCCGCCCGTTCTGGCGCGCGCCCTGCCGCGGCTGCCGAAGCCGCCACCAAGCCCAGAATCACCGGCGGCGCGCAGCGCAGCACGCAAATACCCAACCCGCCCTTCGTCAGCACCTCGTTCGGCACCTTCAACGAACCGTGGGCGATGACCTTCCTGCCCGACGGCCGCCTGCTGGTCACCGAGAAACCCGGCCAGCTGCGGCTGTTCAATACGGTGACGAAAACCACCGGCACCGTGACCGGTCTGCCCAGCGTGTCCTACGGCGGCCAGGGCGGCATGGGCGATGTGGTGCTGCATCCGCAGTTCGCCAGCAACCGCTACGTCTATTACAGCTATGCCGAAGCCGGCGCCAACAGCACCCATGGGGCCATCGTCGCGCGCGCGCAGCTGACGCTCGATGCAAACGGAGGCGGCAGCCTCGGCACCTCGCAGGTGCTCTGGCGGCAATCGCCGAAAGTCGGGGGCCAGGGGCACTACAGTCACCGCATCGCGTTCGGCAGCGACGGAAAAATGTGGATCACCTCCGGCGACCGCCAGCAGGCCACGCCTGCACAGGACATGGGCGGCAACCTGGGCAAAGTCATCCGTCTCAACGACGACGGCAGCGTGCCCGCCGACAATCCGTTCGCGAATCAGGGCGGCATCACCGCGCAGGTGTGGTCGCTCGGCCATCGCAATCCGCTGGGAATCGCCTTCGATGGCGCCGGCCAACTGTGGACCCACGAGATGGGCCCGGCTGGCGGCGACGAACTGAATCTGATCGAACGCAGCAACAACTACGGCTGGCCGATCGTCTCCAACGGCGACAATTACGACGGCAGCGTGATCCCCGACCACCCCACCCGCCCGGAATTCAACCCGCCCGAAGCGTGGTGGACCCCGGTCATCGCCCCGTCCGGCTTCATCATCTACTCCGGCAATCTGTTCCCGTACTTCATGGGCCACGGCTTCATCGGCGGTCTCGCCTCGCAGGCGCTGGTGCGCATCCAGTTCAACGGCGTCACCGCGCGCGAAGCCGAGCGCTACCCGATGGGTCAACGCATCCGCGAAGTGGAACAAGGCCCCGACGGCGCGATCTGGCTGCTTGAAGACGGCGCTGGTGCGCGGTTGCTTAAGCTCACGCCGAAGCCGATGTAACCGTCGGCCATACAGACATTACATCCGGAGCCCCGCACGTGGCGGGGCTCGTCGTGACATGCATAGGGTTTGCGAGCGCACACCCTATGCGGCGTCATGGAGCGTGCTCAAGCGCACCGCCCTTGTACGCCCAACGGCCTTCATTGCGACTGACAGCTGTGACCGGCAAATAGTCGGTGCCCCGATCTTCGCGATAACGCACAAGCCCCGCATCGGCGGGGCTTGTGCGTTCGCAGCCAGTGTCAGGAAACACCTCGGCCGCATGTCGGGAACATCTGAATTGTGGGTGTCCCGGTCTTCCGCTTTTGTTGCGGTCGTCTACTCATTGTGACGTACGGCCATACAGGTCTTTATCTCGCCTGTCCTAACCAAAAGATCAACTGCAGCTTCAATGCTCTGCCTATTGACGACCGGAACCACGATTAAATTAGGCTCAAAAAAAACAACAGAGCCATACAATTCACCTTCGACATCCTGGCGTAACCTGATCGGCGAATATATAACTAGCCTGTAGCTCACGCCATCGCAAGTGACAATCACATCTTCAAGCCAACCTTTTGATTCGTGCTCCCAAGCAAAATCGTCATACCAATCCGGGAACTGCAGCTCATATTTGCTCACATTACCCCTCCCTCTAATCCGACCAACACGTAATTCCACTGCATGCATCAATGAATTCTTCAGGCGTCAAATTGGCCCCTGGCCTTGGCGTGATTTCATAGTGCCCCGGCTTACCATGTTGAATAATCTGAAGTGAGTCCGGAATGCTCTCTAAGTTAACGCGGTACGGCATACGACCGCCGTTTACTACGCCCTGCGGGTAGTCGTAAATAGACAGGCCACGGGTTGGTTGCACAAAACCCGTTTCACGATCAATCTTAAACTCGCCCTGCCTTGGGACGAAAGTTGGGTCATCTCCCGCCCGCGCACCACGGTAAAAGTCACCGCCACTGTCGATGACTTCTGCACCCGCCTTATCCGTGTAAATCTTTGCACCCCGTATTTCTCGCGTAAGAACCGGAGTTAGCACCGCCTGCAAGACAATCGCAGCCATACATCCAGTTCCCGACTTCGCTCCCATACAGGGGTCAGCACCATCGTGTATAACCTGCGCGCCTTTTGCCGCAACACCAAGCATGTTCTTGACCGGATCTCTAAAATCCCTGTTGTACGCATTCTCAATATCCGTAGTTTCGTCGGTATTCTTTTCGCTTTTTGAACCCGCGCCGCCGGCATAGCCATTGCTGATGCCAACGCCGCCATTCTGCGTATAGCTGTTCGTTCCATCAGGCGCCGTCGTCTGCGTCATGTTGACGGTTTTCTTCGTGCCGTCTCCATCTCTTACGGTAATCGATCGATTGGTCGCCCTCTGAGCGGTGTCTCCGCCGATACCTTTCTTATCCTCACGATTATTCGACGGCATCACAATCGAGCCGCGGCACTGACCCGTATTGCAAATACTCCCGCTTCGCAGCTCCTGTACCGATTTATAACCCGTCGGATCCGTGCCACTCAGCGGATTATTGAGGATGTAACTGTAAGGATTCAACGACTGCGAGTTCAACGGAAACTGGATAAACGGATCCACCCCGGTAAACCTGCCAAGGTTGTAGTCGTACACCCGCCCATTCATATGAATCAATTCAAGCTGATTCAGATGCTCATGCTGCGTAAACCCCTTCGGCGTCACCGCCGTGCTTTGGATCTTCGCCGGACTCAGATCGTTCCACGTGCCCGATCTGGGCTTGCCGAACGCATCATACCCCCGCGTTTCGATCACGCTACCGCTGGCGTTCGCCACCGCATCCACACTACCGAGTCTGTCCTTCAACAGATACTCGACCTTTCGTGTGTTGCCGGTTCTGCTGATCACCGCGTAGTCGCCGATGTACACCTTGGTCTCGCCGGTGTCGGTGCGGTGTTCGTAACCCGGCAGATACACCCGGGCGCCGTCGCTGCCCCAGCTTCGCGTGCGCTGGCCGTCCGGGCCGTAACGGAAGTCGTCGCGCAGCGCGCCGCGCTGAGCCACCGTCGGCAGGTTCTGGTGGTCGTACTTCAGGCTGAGGCCCGCGTTGTCGCTGGTCAGATTGCCGTTGGCGTCGTAGCAGTACGTCCTGCTGCCGCCTGCGGCCAATTGCACCGACTTCACCGCGTTCGCGCCGCCGCCGCAGCTGCCGCCCGTGTAGCTGTATGCGTTCGCAGCGGTGCTGCTGAAGTCGCTCTTCTTCGTCAGGTTGCCCACCGCGTCGAAGCCATAGCTCACCGTGCCGCTGGCGGCGCCGGATCGGATCGACTGCACCAGCCGGTGCAACTGGTCGTAGCTGTAGTCTTCGCGACTGGCGCCTGCATTCAGACTCTGCCGCTTGAGGTTGCCGAACACGTCGTAGCCGTAGCCCAATTGCCGCAGGTTGCCGCTGGCGGTGCTGTAGGTGAGCCCGGTCAGCTGACCGGTCTGCAACTGGTAGGTCGGCGTGAGCGTCACCCCGTTGCCGAAGGTTTCCTGCGTGCTCTGGCCTCGGGCGTTGATGCTGTTGCTGCGCCGGTACTCGATGCCGGTGCCCGGGTCCTTCTCGGCGATGGCGTGACCGTAGCTGCTGTACAGCACCTGCACCGCTTCGCCGTTGGGGTATTCCTGGCCGATCGGTCGTCCGTAGTAGCTGTCGTACTTGGTCTTCCCGGTGAACGCCTGCGTGCCGGTGCTCAGCGCCTGCGCGAAGTAACTCAGCACCGGCCGCGCCAGCGTGTCGTAGAACTGCGTGCTGCTGCGTTCGAGCTGACCGTTGATGGTGCGCTGCGCGACTTCGGGCGCGCCCTTGGCATTGACCGGGTCGTAGGTCCAGCTGTCGTTCACCGCATCCGCGACGTTGTCGCCGGTGACATCGACGCTGGCCGTTCGGGTCTTCGGACGGCCCAGCTTGTCGTAGCTCAGGGTCGTGGCGATGCCGCGCGCATCCGACTGCGCCAACACTTCGCCAAGCGCGTTGTAGGCGAAGCCCCAACTGCCCTGGTTCGGATCGTTGACCGCCGTGCGCTGGCCGATCGCGTTGTAGGTCGCCTTGGTGACGACGCTGTTCGCGTCTTCGATCGCCGCGACGTTGCCGTTGGCTTCGTACCAGAAGCGGGTTCTGCCGTTCAGCGCGTCTCGGGTCTCGACGTATCTTCCGAGACTGTCGGTGGTGCGCGACAGGTTCAAACAACTGCCGGTGCCGCTGTCCGCGCTGCCGCAGACTTGGATGTTGGTGGTGCGGCCGGCGTAGGCGTAGGTGGTGACCATGTCGCCGCGGGCGTCCTCGCCCTGCTTGGGCACGATCTTCCTGGTCATGCGCCCGAGGATGTCGTCGTACCAGAACGCCGTGCTGACGATGGCATCGCCGCCGCGGAACGGTTCGGTCTGCCAGTTCAGCGAGCCGCGCGCGGTGTACTCCATCATCACATGGCTCCACACCCCGTCCTGCTGCAGCTCCGCCTGCATCCACACCCGGCCCAGCGCATCAAAACGCTGCAGCTGCGTGGGGCTGCCGTCCTGCACCGTCATCACCTGGTACTGCTCGATGGGACGCCAGCAGAAACTCATCGTGCATCGGACCACCGCCATGAGCTGGTCCGGCGCCACATAGACCGCATCGGTCGCGCCGCGGAAGCGTTTCTTGATGGCGAGGCCGAAGGCGTCGTAGTCGATCAGCGTGCGCAGGCCGTTGGCATCGGTGACGCTGCTGGGCTGGCCGTCGCGCGCACGCACCGTGGTGGTCGCGCCGTGGCCCAGCGCATTCACCACCGCCAGCGGGAAGTAACCGTCAGCCGTGTACGTGGTGCCGGTGCTGCGGGTGCCGTTGGCGTCGCCGTCCGCGCTCACCGCCACGCCGTTGGGCAGGCCGTAGTTGTTGGTCGTCGGATACGTGTAGGCAGTGACCCGCTGCTGGTTGGCGATACCCGCCTGCACCGTCTCGGTCGACAGCGTGCGGTCCGCGTTCCATACGTAGCTGCTGCTCATGGTGCGCACCGGGTTGGCGGTGCCCGCCGGCAGCGCGTGCTGGGCGGCATCCCATGCGACCAGGGTGCTGACGGTCTTGGCGGTGAGCTTGTCCAGCCACCAGTTCGCGGTATCGACACTGATGGTGTTGCTCTCGCTCACGCACTGGCGATCGAGCCGGTTGCGGGTGCCGCTGACGCTGCCGGTGCCGGCATCGCGGCTGTACACCACGCGCGAGAGCAGATTGCCGTTGGCGTCGTAGCCGGAGGCGGTCGCCGGGGTGCCGGCACAGCTGGTGTCGCTGGCCGCGATCTCCTGCGTATAGCCCAGCGTGGCCGGCGTGCCGCCGCTTGCGGCGGTGGTGGCGTCGTAGGTCCAGCTTTCCTTGGTGTCGAGGAACGGGAAATACCGCGTCGGCACGCCCAGCGTCGGCACACAGGCTGCTGCGTTGGCGCGATTCGCACGATCGCAGCGCCACGTGTACTGCTCCTTGCTGATCGCGCCGTCTCCGCCGGTTCTGGAGATCGGGTTCACCACCACCCGCTCCGGTTGGCTGGTCAACGGAAATTTCTGGTGGAAAGTCGTGGTCGTGCGCAGGCCCGCCAACACGTCCTCTTCGATGATGGTGCGGAAACCCTGGAAGCCGCGTCCCTGAGTGTTGTACATCGCCTCGCCGTAGCCGTAGCGCCACGTGCGGAAGCCGCCGATGCCGTCGCTCTGGATCATCGCGTCCACCACCGGCATCGACGAGGTGAAGTAGATGTGGCGCTCATCGATGTAGCGCTGCGATGCCACCGTCGGCACCGTGTACAGCGGCGTCATCGAAGCCGTCCGCCCCGCCTTGCCGGCCAGCGGCGAATAACTCCAGACCACCTGCTGGCCGAAGCCATCGGTGACCATCGACAGCATGTCCTGGGTCTGCGGGGTGATGCCGTCGGCGTTCTTCAACGCGGCGGGGCCGAGGT
>JANLSB010000143.1:0-1934 GCA_031362125.1 Lysobacterales bacterium
GTGATCGTGATCGGCGGCGGTGTTGCTGGCTTGGCCAGTGCGCTGGCATTGCTGCAGTCGGGGCGCAGCGTGCGTGTGATCGATGCCGGCGTCGTCGGTCGTGGCGCTTCCCACGGCAACTGCGGCACGATCACGCCGAGCCACGCGCCGCCGCTGGCAGCGCCCGGCACCGTATTGAAGGCGATGAAGTGGGTGCTCACGCCGGATGCGCCGCTGTACATCCGCCCGCGTTTCGACCCGCAGCTATGGGCTTGGCTGCTTGATTTCGCGCGCCGCTGCAATCCGCGCGACTGGGAGGCCAGCGCCCGCGCCAAATCGACCCTGCTCAACGATTCCAGAGCGCGTCTCGCCGACTGGGTGCGCAATTTCGGCCTGCAGTGCGAGTTCGTCGAGTCCGGCGAGGATTACGTGTATCGCGACCGCCGCGGATTCGAGCATGGTCAGCTTGAAATTCCGCTGCTGCGCGAACTGGGCATCGATGTCGAACTGATCGATGGCGGCGCGTACGAAGCGCAGGAGCCGGCGGTCAAGCCCGGCGTCGCCGGTGCGATCCGTTTTTCCGGCGATGCGTCGCTGCGCCCCGACCGGTATCTGGCCGAACTCGCGCGCGCGGTGCGCGAACGCGGCGGCGACATCGTCGAGCACTGCGCACTGCAGTCGCTGGAAGAAACCGCCGATGGCGTGATCGTGCGCACCGCGCAGGGTGAGATGCGCGCGGGCGTCGCGGTGCTGGCGCTCGGTGCGTGGTCGCCACGGCTCTCCGATGCGGTCGGCCTGCCGTGGATGAAGCGGGTGATCCAGCCGGGCAAGGGTTATTCGATCACCTATGACCGCCCGGCGTTGGTGCCAAAACGCCCGCTGATCCTGAAGGAGCGTTCGGTGTGCGTCAGCCTTTGGCCGCAGGGGTTCCGGCTCGGCAGCACGATGGAATTTTCGGGCTTCGACGAGAGCCTCAACGAACGCCGGTTGGCCGCGCTGGAGCGCGGTGCCCGCGAGTATCTGCACACACCCTACGGCGCACATGTCCAGGAACGCTGGTACGGATGGCGGCCGATGTGCCGCGATGATGTGCCGTTGATCGGACTCGCACCGGGCAAGCGCCGGACATGGCTGGCGACCGGTCACGGCATGATGGGCGTGGGCATGAGCACCGGCACCGGCCAGCTGATCGCCGATCTCATCTCGGGCCGCGCGCCGGCGTTCGATCCCACGCCGTTTCGGCCGGAGCGTTTCGCGCGCGGATGAGCACAGGGATCAAGCACGTGAATTGAGTACGGGCATCGAGCTTGGAAATTGAGCCTGATCAAGTCGCGACAGTCGATCCAGGCGTAGCTTGATCCCATCATATGGATCGGAGACGCGTCATGATGAAAAATGTCGGTTCCATGGACAAGATCGTCCGCATCGTTCTCGGCTTCGGCCTGCTGAGCCTGTTGTTCCTGCTGGACGCGCCGATGAAGTATCTCGGCCTGATCGGCATCATCCCGTTGGCCACTTCGCTGATGGGCTGGTGTCCGCTGTATTCGCTGCTCGGCATGAATACCTGCAGGGTCAAGACCTGAACTTGCGGAGCGCCCGTGCCGGTACACTGCCGGCATGGACGCATGCACCCTGCATCGCGGCACCGCGCCGCTGCTCATCAGCCTGCCGCACGACGGCAGCGTTATTCCCGATGCGCTTGCGGCGCGGATGACGCCCGAGGCGCGCCTCGCGCCTGATACCGACTGGCATGTGTCGCGGCTGTACGCATTCGCGCACGCGCTCGGTGCATCGATGCTGGTGCCGCGCTATTCGCGCTATGTGGTCGATCTCAATCGCCCGCCCGACGATACGTCGCTCTACCCCGGGCAGAACACCACCGGCTTGTGTCCGATCGTGCAGTTCTCGGGCGAGCCGGTATATCTGCCCGACGCCGAACCGGATGCTGCCGAGGT
>JANLSB010000157.1:0-2400 GCA_031362125.1 Lysobacterales bacterium
AGGGCAACTTCGGTTCGGTCGACGGCGACAACGCTGCGGCGATGCGTTACACCGAAGCGCGCATGGCCAAGCTCACGCATGAGCTGATGGCCGACATCGACAAAGACACCGTCAACTTCCAACCGAACTACGACGAAAAGGAACTGGAGCCGACGGTGATGCCGGCGAGGTTCCCGAATCTTCTGGTGAACGGTTCGGCTGGAATTGCGGTCGGCATGGCCACCAACATCCCGCCGCACAATCTGTCGGAAGTCATCGACGCCACGATCGCGCTGCTCGACGACCCCGAGATCGATATCGACGGTCTGATGCAGCACATCCCGGGGCCGGACTTCCCGACTGCAGGCATCATCAACGGCGTCGGCGGCATCCATGTCGCGTACCGGACCGGCCGCGGCCGTGTGCGCATGCGCGCCCGCGCCGAGGTCGAGGTCGCCGACAACGGCCGCGAAGCGATCATCGTCACCGAGATTCCGTATCAGGTGAACAAGGCGCGATTGATCGAGAAGATCGCCGAACTGGTGAAGGAAAAGAAGCTCGAAGGCATCAGCGAACTGCGCGACGAGTCCGACAAGGACGGCATGCGCATCTTCATCGAGGTCAAGCGCGGCGATTCCGCCGAAGTGGTGCTAAACAACCTCTATCAGCAGACGCAGATGGAGTCGGTGTTCGGCATCAACATGGTTGCGCTGGTCGACGGCCGTCCGCAGCTGCTGAATCTCAAACAGATTCTCGAAGCCTTTGTGCGCCACCGTCGCGAAGTCGTCACCCGCCGGACCATTTTCGAACTGCGCAAGGCCCGCGCCCGCGCGCATATCCTCGAAGGCCTGACGGTCGCGCTGGCGAACATCGACGAGATGATCGAGCTGATCAAGACCTCGGCGAACCCGAACGAAGCGCGCGAGCGCCTGCTCGCCAGAACCTGGGATGCCGGTCTGGTCGCGTCTTTGCTGGCTGCCGCCGGGAGCGATGCTTCTAAGCCGGAGGATCTGCCAGCCGGTGTCGGTCTGATCGATGGCCCGGATGGGCAGCGCTATTACCAGCTGACCGAAATCCAGGCCAAGGAAATCCTGGAAATGCGCCTGCACCGCCTCACCGGGCTGGAGCAGGACAAGCTGACCGAGGAATACAAAAACCTCCTCGGCGTGATTCGCGGTCTGATCGAAATACTCGAGAACCCCGACCGTCTGCGCGAAGTGATCCGCGACGAATTGCGCGAAGTGAAAGAAGCCTTCGGCGACGAACGCCGCAGCGAGATCCGCGCCAGCGAAGAGGATCTCGACATCCTCGATCTGATCGCGCCGGAGGATGTGGTGGTCACGCTGTCGCATTCGGGCTACGCCAAGCGCCAGCCGGTTACGGCCTATCGTGCCCAGAAGCGAGGCGGCCGTGGCCGCAATGCCGCTGCGACCAAGGACGAGGATTTCATCGATCAGCTGTGGCTGGTGAATACCCATGACACGCTGTTGACGTTCACCAGCAGCGGTCGCGTGTTCTGGCTGTCGGTGTACCAGTTGCCGGACGCCGGCCCGAATGCCCGTGGCCGCCCGATCATCAACTGGCTGGCATTGGAGCCGGGCGAACAGGTCCAGGCGGTGCTGCCGGTGCGCAGCTATGACGACGATCATTTCGTGTTCTTCGCCACCCGCAACGGCACGGTCAAGAAGACCCCGCTGACCGAATTCGCCTATCGTCTGGCGCGCGGCAAGATCGCGATCAATCTCGATGAGGGCGATGCTTTGATCGGCGTTGCGCTGACCGATGGCCATCGTGACGTCATGCTGTTCGCCAGCAACGGCAAGACCGTGCGTTTCGACGAAGCGGCGGTGCGCGCCGTCGGCCGTACTGCGACCGGCGTGCGCGGCATGAAGCTGGCCTCAGGCGAGAAAGTGGTCAGCCTGATCGTCGCCGAGTCGGCAGGCGACCAGCCCGAGGTCGAGGACGAGGCCGTTGATGAAGTCGTCGAGACTGCCGGCGAAGATGCCGTCATCGAAACGACGGTCAGCGTTGACGATGCATCCGTCGCCTACATCCTCACCGCGACCGAGAACGGTTACGGCAAGCGCACGCCGCTGGCCGATTACCCGCGCAAGGGTCGCGGCACCCAGGGTGTGATCGGCATTCAGACGACAGCGCGCAACGGCAAACTTGTGGCTGCGGTGCTGCTGAGCAGCCGCGACGAAGTGCTGCTGATCTCCGATGGCGGCACCCTGGTCCGTACCCGCGCCGCAGAGATTTCGCAGGTCGGTCGCAATACCCAGGGCGTGACGCTGATGCGGCTGGCCGAGGACGAGACCCTGCAGGCGCTGGAGCGGCTGGACGGCTCGCTGGACGAAGACGAAGGCGAAGCAACGGCCATTGGCGCCGGGACTCGCCCGGGTGCCGAGCCGACGCCAGCGC
>JANLSB010000187.1:0-2944 GCA_031362125.1 Lysobacterales bacterium
GCGCTGGCGCTGGAACTGGTGCCCGGCAGCCAGCCCGGGAGGGCTGCGCTGCGTCAGGGCGAGGCCGGTGCGCTCGCCGGACTGGTCGGGCGCGATCTGGCGACGCTGGCCACGGGCGCCGCAGCGTTGGACCTGGTCTTCGCGGGTGCGCATTACGACCCCGCCGAGCTGCTGCGCCCGGGATGGCCGTTGCATCGACGGCTGGAGGAACTGCACGCACGGGCGCCGCAGTCGCCGGGACCGCGGGCAGACTCTGCGCGGATCATCGCCTTCGGTGCCGACGAACACGGCGTGGTGCCGCAGCCGCTGCGTGCCGAACTCGAACTTCACGGCGGGCCGCTGCGGGTGGTGCCGTTTCTGCTGGTGGGCACCGCCGAACATGCTACTGCAGTGGTAGCCGAGTTCGAACATGCCCTGCTCGAACGCGGCATGGCCAAGGCCGATACCGCACTGCTGGCGCAGGACGCCTTCGGCGCGCGGATCGAACATGCGCGCTACCTCACCGCCTATGACCTCGCCGCAATGATGGCGCTGCAGTATCGCCACGTCGGTCTGGGCGCACTGTGGTCGCTGCTGGAAACCGCACTACTGGCGCCGGAAGAAGAGGCTTGGCTGGATGCGCCGCCGGAACCGCTGATGCGCTACGACCATGGCGCGGTACGGGTCGCTGCATTCGACCGCAACGGCTGGCAGCGTCGCTATGCTGCCGACGAACTGGATCCCGCACGCATCGATCGCGGCTTCACGCACTTCGAGGCACGTCAGCGACAGCTCGTCGCGATTCTGAAAGTCCACGGTCTCGATGTGCAGCCCGTGGCTTGCCTGGCAGGACACGATCCGCACGCGCTGCTGGGCTGAGCGCAACGCCTCACATCGCCATTTCGATTACCCCGCAGCCAACGCGCGGACCGGAATTGCCGGCAGGCTGACTGGTGTAGTCGTCGGGACCGGCGTGGACGACCAGCGCGCGGCCGAGGATATCGTTCGCCGCGCCGCTGCCCAGAGTCACGCCCACCAGCCGGATATTCACCGCCGCCACGCCGGCAGCGTTCGCGACCAGGTTGTCCATGTCGCCGAGGTGATGCACTGCGGTGCCGGCGCGACCGTGCGCAGCGGCGACAGGATTGAAATGTCCACCGGCGCTGCTGCCGTCGGCGGCGCTGCAGTCGCCGCGTTCGTGCACGTGGATGGCATGGGTGCCGCCGCGACCGAGACCGCCGAGTTCGCCTTCGATGCGCACACCACCGTCGACGGCGGTGATCGACAGACGACCGCTGACCAGACTGGCCGATGTCGGCGCGATATTGGCAACCGCGCGCTGGATGCGGTGCTGCGGCGCAGGTTCGACCTTCGGCGGCGGCGCGCTGGCGCAGGCGGTGAGCGCAGCGGTGAGGGTCGTGACCACGAGAAGGCGAGCGGGTGCCATGGCGGAACTCCTGTGAAGCGGGAGGCACGATCTTATGCTCACAGCGATCACCCGAGCGCCACGCGACCGGCGATGGACGCGGAGGTTCAGGCGGAGCGTCGCGGCTTGCGTCCCGGGCCTAGCTTGCGGGTCAAGGTATTGCGGCCGAGGCCAAGCTTGGCTGCCGCCTCGGAGCGATGACCGCCGGTATGCGCCAACGCGGCATCGAACAGCACCTGGTCGAAGCGTGCGCGGGCATGGGTATGCAGATCGCGGTCGCCGGCATCGAGCCGCGCTCGCGCCCAGCCGCCGAGTGCGGCTTCCCAATCGGACGATGCCAGCAGTGACGCCGATGTGTTCGCTGAGGTCGCAATAAACACGTCGTCGAGATCCATCGGCATGATCACGTCGCCAGGCGCCAGCGCGGCGAGCCGCCAGCAGAGGTTTTCGAGCTCGCGCACATTGCCCGGCCAGTCTTGCGCGAGCAGACGCTGCAGCGTCGCCGGCGCGAAGCGTTTGACCGGCGCCTCGAATTTCAATGCCGCCGCACGCAGGAAACGCTCGGCGAGGCGCGGGATATCCTCGCGCCTCGCGCGCAGCGGCGGCAGCTGCAGCCGGACCACATCGAGACGATGCAGCAGGTCGGCACGAAAGCGCCCTTCGACGACCAGCGTGCTGAGCTCCTGATGCGTGGCCGCGATCACCCGCACGTCGACGCGGATCAGTTCGCGGCCGCCGACGCGGAAGAATTCGTTTTCGGCGAGCACGCGCAGCAGCCGCGTCTGCAGCGGCAGCGGCATGTCGCCGATCTCGTCGAGAAACAAAGTCCCGCCATCGGCCTGTTCGAAGCGGCCGATGTGACGTTTGCTCGCGCCTGTGAACGCACCGGCCTCGTGGCCGAACAGCTCGCTTTCCAGCAGCTCCGAAGGGATCGCCGCAGTATTCAGCGCGACGAAGGGTTTGCGCGCGCGCGGCGATTCGCGGTGCAGCGCGCGTGCGACCAACTCCTTGCCGGTGCCGGTTTCGCCGGTGACCAGCACGCCCAGCGGCGCCTGCGCCAGCCGGCCGATGGCGCGGAACAGCGCCTGCATCGCCGGTGTATCGCCTACCAGGGCATCGGTCGCGGCGGTGTGCGTCTCGGGCACCGCATCGGCACTGCCTGCCTCGTTGCCGCGCAGCGCGCGCACCGGCGCCAGCGCCTGCGCCGCGAGCGCGACCGCCGCATCGAGATCGAAGGGTTTCGAGAGGAATTCATGCGCGCCGCCGCGGAACGCACCCGCGGTGCTGGCGATGTCCGTGTACGCGCTCATCACGATCACCGGCAGCTGCGGATACCGCGCCTTGATCGCATCCAGCAGCACCAGGCCATCGTCGCCGGGCATGCGCACATCGGTGAACAGCAGATCGGGCACCGGCCGCACCGCGATGGCGTCGAGCACCGCGCGCGCCGAATCGAATGCGGTCACCGCGTAGCCCGCTTCGCGCAGCGCGGTGGCGAGCACGAAGCGCACCGCGCGGTCGTCGTCGACGACCCAGATC
>JANLSB010000220.1:0-3808 GCA_031362125.1 Lysobacterales bacterium
ACGCTGGCGAATCTCGCGGAGCTGGCGCAGAAAGCGGGGCTGCCGATGTCGCGCGCGGCGGAGTCCATCGGCCTGCTGAAACAACTGCAGCCGCGCGCGGCGAATGCGCTGAGCGGTTTCGCCGACATCGTGCGCGGCCTGCGCAGCGATGCGCGCACGCGGACCCCGGCCGACCTGGTGCGCAAGCTCAACGAACGCTCCGGCCGGCTCGCCGCACTGCGCGCGCTGTGCAAGACCGAGCAGATGTTCGCGATCCGCCGCGGCAATCTGGACGAACTCGGCGACTGGTTCGACAGCGCGCGCGGCGGCGGCCCGGGTGAACTGGCCGCATCGCTGGCCTTGCTGAGTCACGCCGACAAAAGCGATGCCGGCAACCAGGTGCGATTGATGAGCCTGCACGGGGCGAAAGGCCTGGAGTTCCGCTACGTGTTCATCATCGGCCTGGAAGACGGCACGCTGCCGCACGAAGCCAGTCTCGAAGAAGGTCGCCTCGACGAAGAGCGCCGGCTGCTGTACGTCGGCATCACCCGTGCGAAAGAACAGCTGTGGCTGTCGCATTCGCGCGAAGCGCAGCGCTGGGGCACGAAACTGCGGCTGTCGCCGAGCCGCTTTCTCGACGAACTGCCCGACGCCGAGATCCAGCGCGACGGCGCCGATCCGGTCGCCGACGCCGCGCGCAAACAGGAGCGCGCCAGCGCGGGATTTGCCGCGATCAAAGCCATGCTGGAAGGCTGAGTGACCGCCTGAATGGACATTCTGATCGTCTGCATCGTCGCGCTGCTGGCATCGGCGCTGACGTTCTTCTCGGGCTTCGGCCTCGGCACGCTGCTGCTGCCGGCGTTCGCGGTGTTCGTGCCGGTGGAACAGGCCATCGCGATGACCGCGGTGGTGCATCTGCTCAACGGCCTGTTCAAACTCACGCTACTGCGCCAACACATCGATCGCGCCGTGCTGCTGCGTTTCGGCGTGCCCGCCGTGCTTGCCGCACTGCTCGGCGCATGGCTGCTGTCGACGCTGGGGACATTGTCGGCGCTGCATGCCTATGTCGCATTCGGGCACCGCTTCGAGATCCTGCCGCTCAAGCTCGTGATCGGCGTATTGCTGCTGCTGTTCGCGCTGATCGAACTGGTGCCGAAGCTGCGCGATCTGCAGTTCGACGCGCGCTGGCAGCCGCTCGGCGGCGCGCTCAGCGGCTTCTTCGGCGGCCTCGCCGGCATGCAGGGCGCGCTGCGCAGCGCGTTTCTGGCCCGCAGCGGTCTGGACAAGCAGGCCTTCGTCGCCACCGGCGCGGCGATCGCCTGCGTCATCGATGTTTCGCGGCTCATCGTGTATGCGGGCACGCTGCTGGCGGTGTTCGGCACGCTCGATCATGGCCTGCTCGCCTGCGCTGTGCTGGCCGCGTTCGCCGGCGCATGGCTGGGCAACCGCCTGCTGCACAAGACCACACTGCGCGGCCTGCAGCGCATCGTCGCAGCGATGTTGTCCGTATTCGCGTTGGGGTTGATCGCAGGGGTGCTTTAGCAGGCTGCTGAAATACCCGCGTGAGCAGGTTTTCAGCAGCCTGTCAGGCCTCGGCTACACTTCCTGGATTCCGCAAATTTGCGACCCGGTTCGCATGGAGCCGAGATGCGCCAGACCCTGTTGTTCACCGCCCTGTTCGCCGCTGCGCTGGGGCTCAGCGCCTGCCGCACCGTGCCGGACGACTCGCTTTCCGAAGCGCCCCCGGCCGCACCGACAGTCACCGCCGACGACAATCTGAATGCGGTGCTGTGGGTGCAGCGCTCAGCCGAATACCGCGCCGCCGCCGAGACCGTTTATCGCGCCGCCAGCGACAGACTCGACGCGGCGCTCGAGGACCCGGACTGGGATGCCCTGGTGCCGGAAGAACGCGCGACACCCGTGCGCGGGCTGCCGCCCGCCGTGGTGATGGACATCGACGAAACCGTACTGGACAACTCACCCTACCAGGCGCGGCTGGTGCAAGGGGGCAAGGCGTACGACGAAGCGACTTGGGATGCGTGGGTCCGCGAGGAAAAGGCGCAGCCGGTGCCGGGCGTGGTCGACTTCGCGCGCGCGGCGCAGGCCAAGGGCATCACGCTGATCTACATCTCCAACCGCGCCGACCATCTGATCGCCCCGACCCTGGCGAATCTGCGCGCGGCGGGGCTGCCGGTGAAGGACGACAGCGTCTTTCTCGGCTTGGGCACTTTCGTTGCCGACTGCGAACAGGAGGGTTCGGAAAAGCTGTGTCGCCGCCAGTTCGCCGGCCGCAGTTACCGGGTGCTGATGCAGTTCGGCGACCAGCTCGGCGATTTCGCGCAGATTCTTGTCAACACGCCGGAAGCCCGCGCCGAACTGCAGGAACAGCACCGCGGCTGGTTCGGCGAGCGCTGGTGGATGCTGCCCAACCCGACCTACGGATCGTGGGAACCGGCGGTGTTCAACAATGACTGGCGGCAGCCGCGCGAAGAACGCCGCGCGCTCAAGCGCGGCGCCCTGAACATCGCAAAGTGAAGGCATCCGCGGATATTGCGATTGAAATGTCGGCCGACGTGGTACGGAACGGGTCTTGCATGCAGACGCGGAGGCATCCATCCGACACCAGGAAAATACTTGTGGGTCAATGGTTTGCAAGGACTTTATTCAAGCATTGCATTAACAGTGGCAGGCCGTTAGTCTGTGCGCATCCGGTCCTGCCGGAGCCATGCCACAACCGTGATCCGCCGGCCTCGGCCGGATATTTTGAGGAGACCTCCGGGTCTCCTTTTTTTTGCGGTCGCTTGTGGGACCCGGCCCGGCCCGCCAAGATGCGGGACGATGCCGCTTGCTGCCCGCCCCGCCACCCATCCTGTGCACGCGCTGCCCGCCCTGCTGGCCGCGCTGCTGGCGTTGACGGCAGCCGGCTGCAGCGACAAGCGCGTCCCGCCCACCGCAGCGGCCGAACCGGCCCAGGCCGTGGCCCTGCTGAGCCAACATCTGCGCAACAACGATCTGCAGGCCTTTGCCCGCGATGCCGTGCCGCCGCCGCTGCGTCCAGAGCTGGCCGCCGCCTGGCAGGCAGGGCGCACCCGCTGGCCGCTGGAAGAGCTGCCGTTCGACCAGAAGATTCCCGGGATTCTGACGACGTTGTCCGCCGACCAAGCAGATCTTCAATTGCGCCGGAGTTTCGACCGCCAGTTCGCCAACGCCAACACCGAGATCCGCGCCGCAGCGAGCGCGCTTGGCATGTTCGGGGTGAAGTTTCTGGAAAGCGACGACAGCCTGAGTCCCGAAGAGCGCACGCACTATGCGCAGCTGGTGTCGGCGTTGAGCGCCTGGGGTGGCCGCGCGAAGCTGGGCGACCCCAAACGCGGACGCGGCGCGATCGCCCGTCTGACCCTGGCCGCCCGCAAGACCGGCCTGCGGGGGGAGGCGGATTTCACGCGGCTCGGGATGGACGACAGCCTGCGTCGAATGGCGCCTTTGGTCGCCGCGCTCAAACAGAGTCTGCAAAGCTACGGCTTGGATCTGGACCAGAGTCTGGACGCGATGTCGCTGACGCTTGAAAGCCAGGACGGCGACCGTGCCCGGGTACGCATGCGCTACCCGCTGGCCGGCAAGACCATCGAGACCCTGGTCGCGCTGGAACGCATCGACGGCCATTGGTACCTCAGCGATTTCCTGCGCCACGCGCGCGCGGCCGCTGCGCTCGCTCCCGCGGACGCATCCCAGGCCGCGCCGACATCAGCGGAAACACCTGCGACCGCTCCCCCCACGCAAACCACGACGAAGCAGCCGCCTTCGTCATAATGGCGGCGCCCATGCCGAC
>JANLSB010000222.1:0-8727 GCA_031362125.1 Lysobacterales bacterium
GAAATCAGCGGCTTGTCGTTCTGCGTCGGCGGCTGCACCTTGTCGTTGCTGGTCGGCGGCGTCTGCGGTTTGTCCGTCTGCGTCGGCTGTACGTTCGCGGGCGTCTGCGGTTTGTCCGTCTGCGTCGGCGGCACGTTAGCAGGCGTCTGCGGTTTGTCCGTCTGCGTCGTTTGTTGCTGGGCGGTCATCCCCAATGCCGCCAGGGTCTTCGCACCTGCGACACCATCCGCATGAAGATTGTGGGAACGCTGGTAGCTCTCGACCGCCGCCTTCGTCGCAGTGCCGAAATTCCCGTCCGCTTCGAGCTTGGCGCCGTTCTTGTTCAGCGCTTCCTGCAGTTTGCGGACATCCTCGCCCTTCTCGCCCTGTTTCAGCATGCCATCGGCCATCGGCGACGGCGCTTGCGTCGAGGAAGGCACCGTGGCGGGCGACTGTGTTTTCTCGCCGCGCGACATGTACTGATTCAGACCATCGCGGTTGCGTGTGATGTCATGCATGTAGTCGTAGTTGCTGGTGCCATTGCTGTCGCGAGACACACGGCCGCCAGTGGCAGCAGCGACGGCACCGCCATAACCGGAGATATGCCGCGCCTTGAGAAAACCGGCGACCTTTTCCGGCGAATCGTCGGCATCCAGCACGCCCGCCTTTACCGCCTGCTGATAGGTCTTGTCGCTGTTGATCTTGAACGCGCGGTCCTGCAGATCGTCGGACGCCTTGTATTTCTCGAGGGTCACGCCGTTGTTCCAGTTCGACGGATTTTCGAGAAACTTGGTCATGCCCCCGGACTGTGCCCAGGCCCATTCGGATTTGTAACCGGACATGGATGCCTTGAGCTTGTCGGCATCGACATAGCCGGCATCCGCAAGCCAACCTGCGCCCGCCTGGTAGCGGCCCACGTAGCCCTGTCTGTTGGTGACCGCCAGATCGCCGCCATGGCTCTCCGTGAGCACAGTTGAAGCGATCAGCCGCCTGGTCATCGCATCGTCCAGGCCAGCGATGTTGCCTTGGTCGTACGTACTGGCAGTGGCCACTGCCTTTTGTCGGATATCAGCCATCTATTTTTGCTCCTCTGGATATCGACGGTTGAAGGGCACTCGGTCGCTCGGCTAGACCTCGTGGCATTGCATTGCGGCAATCCGTTGCTCCGGTTTTGCCCTGTAGAAAACGAAAGTCGTCGATCCGGGGCCGGATGGACCGGCGTCTTCGTCGACGAAAGCTTCGATGTGCAGACGCGTCGTCCCATCGAGCTGTATGCGATAGAACTTGTTTCTCTGGGTATTTTCGGCCTTGGTACCGAAATCGAGAGCGCAACTGTCAGCTTCGGGGAGCAGCGCCGCATTCGTGGCGAACTGGCGTTTGAGGATCGTTTCGTAATCCTCGCTCGGGTAGAACTTGACCACCGCGACTTCGGTGACCCGCTGCATGTCGCCGTTGAGGGTGACGCCCGACTCGCCCTCATTGCCGCGACGCACCCCGGCATCGGCGCCGACATTGCCATCGGGCAGATCGGTTTCACCGAAACCCGAGAGCGTCAGCTTGCCGGAGCGCGAGTACCGCACGTTGGGATCGACGACTTCGGGCGTTTCGACCGGTTGGGCGTCCGACCACACGATGCCCGCAACACCATCGTAGGACTGCCACTGCGCGCCATTCTCGGTGGCGAACAGAGCCAGCAATTGATTCAACACGGTCATGCGATATTCCCCCTGAACTGAATCCTTGCCGCCGCTTGTCCGGGCAACCATTTCCGTTGCGGGTGCTTCCTGCACCGGGGATATGTCCTGGCGGGGCTTGCACGCTGCGATCGCCAACATGCCAAGGAGCACAAGAACTCCGATTGCTTTCGACACCAGTGTCCGCCCATCTCGATTCCATTGCATCGAACAGACCGCCCGTCGGCAATCCAGTCGCCGCAGACAGGCGGACGCCACCCATCTGACCATGTCCTTTCGCGGAGGGGCAAGACCGCTATACAGGTTGGCGGATGTGACTTTCATTCGACCTCTTGGACGGGAAACGGAGAAAAAGACCATTTGGAAAATCCGGACACGTGATCCACGCGATTTGCGAAGCGGGGTTTGGGCCGGGAAGGCGATCCGCAGGCTTCGATCGTCGCGCTGCATCGGGGCATGGCACGGGTTCGCAACGGGGCCAGGATGATCGGCGCTTCGATGGAAACGAAGACCGACGCAGCCAGGACCGCTACGGCACCGGGCTCAATGCGCCACTACAACCTGAGGATCACGGTCCGCGCCCATCGACATCTTGCACAGGGCGTACGCGGCATTCCCCTGCAGCGCAGCCGGCACAGGCGCGCCAAGCGCCTGGACATGGCTGCGGCGGGAAAGCCCGGCGTGGGACGGCTGGCGCAGGCGGGGGACGCCAGTACGCATGCCGACGCCGGCCCGAACAGAGTCCGGACGCATGGGCGCAAAGATGTGGGCGAAAACGGAGTGGGTCGAACTAGACACGATCGCAGCGCAATAGTCTGCGTCGGAATAGCCGGCGGGACCGCAAATGGCATTTGCCTTTGCGGACTCGCGGATGCCGGCGAATACGCTTCGCCGGCGATGATCGGCAGGGGCCACTGCCTTCAGTCTCGTATCAGCCATGACAGCTTCCTCGTTGGATACGACTGGTGGATAGAGTTGTGTGTACTGCTGTGGAACGGGCCAAGCGGCCCTTTGACGCTTCGGGCGATTGTATATCACGACTTTGGTGGGATTGTCGCGGGCCTCAAACAGGCCTGCGAGGCCTGCCGGGGCGGGTCGGTACGCTAAAATCCCGGTCTCGACCGCTCCAGGATCGCCCCATGCATCTTTTCTCGGCCCGCGCCATCGTCACCGGCGGCGTCTCCGGCCTCGGCCTCGCCGTCGCCCGGCACCTTGTATCCCAGGGCGGCAAAGTCGCGCTTTTCGACCTGAACGACGACAAGGGCGCCACCGCCGTCGCCGAACTCGGCGCGCCCAACGCCCACTATTTCCGTACCGATGTCGGCGACGAAGCCGGCGTGGTCGCGAATGTCGATGCAGCGAGGGCATTCCTCGGCGGCCTGAACGTGGCGATCAACTGCGCCGGCATCCTCGGCGCCGGCCGCGTACTGGGCAAGGACGGCGCGATGCCGCTATCGCAGTTCCAGACCACGGTGATGGTCAATCTGGTCGGCAGCTTCAACGTCGCCAAGGCGGCTGCCGCAGTCATGCAGCACAACGAGCCCGGCACCGACGGCGAACGCGGGGTGATCGTCAACACCGCCTCGGTCGCGGCCTACGAAGGCCAGATCGGCCAGGCCGCGTACTCGGCCAGCAAGGGCGGCGTGGTCGCCATGACCCTGCCGATGGCGCGTGAGCTCGCCCGCTTCGGCATCCGCGTGATGACCGTTGCGCCAGGCATCTTCTGGACCCCGATGGTCGACGGCATGCCGGACTCGGTGCAACAGTCGCTGTCGGCCTCGATTCCGTTCCCGTCGCGGCTCGGCAAGCCGGAAGAATTCGCCGATCTGGTCGCGTACATTCTCGGCAACACCTATCTCAACGGCGAAACCATCCGCCTCGACGGTGCGACGCGGCTGGCGCCGAAGTAGGTCGGGCCTTGACCCGACATTCCGGCGCATCCGATCGCACCGGATAATGATCGGAACCGCATCGCCCATCACCCGCATTCATCTGTAATCTCGCAATGGCGGGCCAGGGCCCGCCCTACACGGAATCCATGCAATGAAGGCTTACGACATCAAGAAAGGCAACGTGGTCGAACACAACGGCACCGTGTTCCAGATCCGCGATATCGAGCGCAGTTCGCCGCAGGGCCGCGGCGGCAACGTGAAATTCCGCTTCACGATGTACAGCGTGCCCGGCGGCAACAAATTCGACCTCAGCCTCGGCGGCGATGACGATCTGAAGGAAGTCGAGCTGGCGCGACGGCAGGCCACTTTTTCGTATAAAGATGGCGATGCTTTCGTGTTCCTCGATGACGAGGACTACACGCCGTACATGCTCGATGCCGATGTCGTTGGCGATGGCGCGGGTTACATCACCGATGGCCTCACCGGCTGCTACGTGCAGGTGATCGACGACGCGCCGGTGGCGCTGCAATTGCCGCAAAGTGTTGTTCTGGAAGTGATCGAAACGCCGCCGGAACTGAAGGGCGGCACCGCCACCAAACGCCCGAAGCCGGCGAAACTCAACACCGGCATCGAGATCCAGGTGCCGGAATACATCACCAACGGCGAGAAAGTGTGGGTCAATACCACCACCGGCGAGTTCGGGGGTCGCGCGGAGTGAATGCTTTTTCGTAAGGTGGGCCCTGGTCCACCATTACAATTTCATCAACGTGGGCTGGAACGATCGAAGCCGGCTTCGATCATTGTTCGACGCAAACGGAAACATCGTAGTGGTGGGCCAAGGCCTGAGGTATCCCCACATTTTCATCTTGGAATCGAGTTGGTTTTCATTCCTCCCGCAATCACGTCCCGTACCGCCTTCGCCAACGGAGGCGGCCAGACACACATCCGCAACCACTCAATCGCACGACGGAAGTCTGAGTATCGTCCACGCAATTCTGGCCTTGCCGCCAGCGGGTCTTGTTTCATCGAGGTTCGCTTCAACGCCTGCACAAACAGCCAAGCCGCAAAGCCGGCCAGCATGTTCAGCAAGAACAGCACAGACAGTCGCTTCGAGCACCGCGTCTGACTGTCCTCGAACCCCATCCCGTAACGGTGACTCTTCAGGTCACGAAACGACTCCTCAATCTGCATCCGCTTGCGGTACATCGTTGCAATCGCCGCAGCACTGGACTGCGACGAGGCCAACGATGTCGCCAACAGCCATGGCTCACGGGCGCTCTTGCTATGCCTCAACGCATCGGTTCCGCATTGTGGCTTGCCCGCTCGTGTCAGCTGGCTGCGCCCTTTACGCTTGCGCCTGATCCGCATCAGACGACAGGCCCATGGCTGTCCTTTCACAATCTGATATTGCCCAAGATCTTCGGCCCGCCGTGTCGCCTTCTCATGAAGATCGCTACACGCAAACCACGGACTTTCCGGTGATTGGCGCACTTCCACGTTGTTCCTCACCCGCCCCACGTAATCCCAACCGTGCGACACCACCGCGCGGAACCAGTCGCTGCGGAAACCGGCATCCGTAATCAGCACCGGGCGTACACCCGCCGGAATCGCCTGCGCCAACCCCAGCAGAAATTCCCGCTGCGCTTGCGGACCATTGATCTGTTTGATCGGATAAATCCGCTCGTACACCGTCACGGTCCGCCCTTGCGTCGGCATCCCGGCGCGCAAAGCACACCAACGACCATCTCGCTGCAAATCCACCCAGTCCACTACCAGCACCGGACGCGAAGCCGACAGCAGCCATCGGGCCATCGCCTGACTCAGTGGCATGATTGCCTGTTGTACATGCGCATTGCTCAATAGCCGATCGACTGCCTTCAGCGGAGCATGGGAAAACGTAGCTCCCGGCCAGGAGCGCGACAAGTCGGTCATGGTCAAACGACGACCCTCGATCAAGGCCTCCAGTGCTTGCAGCAGCACCTTGCGACGGCTTGCATGCATGGGGGCTAGAACGGGTGCCAGTGTTCGGAGCAAAATCCTACTCGCGTGCATGACGTGGTCCTCAGGCGTAGACACCCCGAGGATAAACTGCGTCATGCACGCACTTTTTTGCCGGCCGTAGACGTTATCTGATTGATTTTTAATCAGAAAAAGTGGGGAGACCTCAGGCCAGGGGCCCACCCTACGATTGCGGGGTTTCTGGCGGTAGCTTTCGCCGAGGCGCACCCTATCGGCGGAAACGGATCAACAGCGCAGATTCCGCGTCTGCCCCACCCCACGCACCACGAACCGCTCGATCGTCAGCGATTCCGCGCCCATCGGGCCGTAGGCGTGCAGGCGGGTGGTCGAGATACCGATCTCGGCGCCAAGGCCCAGCTCACCGCCGTCGGAGAACCGCGACGAGGCGTTGATCATCACCACTGCACTGCGCAATGCATGCACGAAGCGCGCGGCGGCGGCTTCATCGTTGGTGGCGATGACTTCGGTGTGATCGGAGCCGTGGCGGCGGATATGGGCGATGGCCTCGTCCAGCGAATCGACGACACGCACGGCGAGAATCAGATCGAGGAATTCGGCGTCCCAGTCGTCGTCGGTCGCGGGCTTCGCGTCGATCAATGCACAGCTGGGGGTGTCGCCGCGCAGTTCGACGCCGCGCTCACGCAGCATCGCGGCGGCACGCGGCAGGAAGTCTGCGGCGACATCCGCATGCACCAGCAGCGTTTCCAGCGCATTGCAGGCGCTCGGCCGCGCGACTTTGCCATCAAGCAAGAGATCCAAGGCGAGATCGAGATCGGCGGCGGCATCGACATAAAGATGACAGACGCCCTTGTAGTGCTTGATCACCGGCACCCGCGCGTGTTCGGCAACGAAGCGGATCAGACCTTCGCCGCCGCGCGGAATCGCCAGATCGATAATGTCGTTGAGCTGCAGCAGTTCGACCATCGCCTCGCGGCGCAGATCGTCGATCAGCGTGATCGCCGCCGCCGGCACGGCATGCGCGCATAGGGCGCGCTCAAGCGCGCCGACAATAGCCACATTCGACCGGACCGCCTCGGAACCTCCGCGCAGAATCACACCATTGCCGGCCTTGATGCAAAGCGCGGCAGCATCGGCCGTAACGTTCGGCCGCGCTTCGTAAATCATCGCGATCACCCCCAAGGGCACGCACACGCGCTCGACCGCGATGCCGTTGGGCCGCGTCTCGCGACGCGTGACCAGGCCGACCGGATCCGGAAGCTCGGCGACTTCGCGCAAAGCATACGCGACGCCGGCGAGCCGCTGCGGATCGAGCTTCAGGCGGTCCAGCATCGCGCTGCCGATGCCTTTCGCTTCCGCCGCGCGCAGATCCTCGGCGTTGGCAACGAGGATAGCGTCGGCATCGGCCTCCAGCGCATCGGCCATCGCCCGCAGCAGCGCGTTCTTGGCATCGGTGGACAGCGCGGCGACCACCTGTGCGGCGTCGCGGCAGGCCAGCGCCTGCGCGCGGATCGAAGAATCAGCCATCGGCGACCTCATTCGGAAGCGGTGCGTGCAGCGAGAGATCGTCGCGATGGACGATGGTCTCGCCGTAGTTGTAGCCAAGGATGCTTTCGATCTCGTGCGACTGCCGCCGCGCGATGCGGCGGATATCGGCGGCGGAATACTGGGTGACGCCGCGCGCGATGCTCAGAATATGTCCGTCATCGACACGCACTACATCGACCAGATCGCCACGGCGGAATTCGCCCAGCGCATCGGCCACGCCGATCGGCAACAGCGACGCGCCTTTGTCGGTCAGCGCTCTGGCGGCGCCGGCATCGATCATGATCGCCGCGCCCGCCTCCACCGGCGCATGTCGCAACCAGTGTTTGCGCGCCGCAACGCGGCTGCGCGTAGCGACCAGGCGGGTGCCGCTGAGCCGGTCCTGCTCAAGCGCAACACAGACAGCTTCCCGAGTACCGTTGAACAACACGGTATCGATGCCGGCCGCGCCCGCACGCTGTGCGGCGAGGATCTTGGTGCGCATGCCGCCGGTCCCCGCATTGGAGCCCGCGCCACCGGCCATGGCGAGAATGTCATCACCGGGATCGGTCACGGTCTGCATCGGCTGCGCGCCGGGCGTCGTGCGCGGATCAGCGTCGTAGAGGCCATCGATATCCGTGGCGATGAACAACACGTCGGCATCGATCAGCGCGGCGACGATCGCACCGAGCGTGTCGTTATCGCCGAGCTTGAGTTCATCGACCGAGACGGTGTCGTTCTCGTTGACGATCGGCAGCGCGCCGCAGCGCAGCAGTTCGCGCAGCGTCGCCTGCGCATTGAGATAGCGGCGACGGTTGCGCACGTCGTCGTGGGTCAATAACACCTGCGCCACGGGCTTCGCGAAGAAGCCCTGCCAGAATGCCATCAGTTTCGCCTGCCCCAACGCCGCCAGCGCCTGACGTTCGGCCATCGCTGCACCGGGCCGCGGAGAGGCATGAAGAATCGCACGGCCCGCGGCAACCGCGCCCGACGACACGATCACCACTTCCCTGCCCTGTCGCTGGCACGCTTCGACGAACGCCGCGAGATGCTGCGCATTGCGCGGCGACAGCCCGCCATCGCCGGCAAGCAGACTGCTGCCGACCTTGAGCACTGCGCGCTTCCACGCGGGCAGCGCCTGTTCCGTGAATGCGATGCGCGCGCTCATTCGGCCTCATTCGCCTCGCAGACGTGAACGCAGCGCGTCGAGGCGCAGATCGGCGGCTGCACCCGGCGACACGCGCGCCTTGAGGCTGGCATCGGGATCGCCCTGCGCCCAATGGGCCGGATCGGCAGCCTGTTTGTAGGCATCGCGGAACGGCAGACCCTGACGCGCGAGATCGACCGCGAGATCGGTCGCATACATCGATGGATCAAGCGCGGCACGCATCGCGTCGGGCTTCCATTCGAGATTGCGCAGCAGATCGGGCAGCAGTTCGAGCGCGCCGAGCCCACGGCCGAATGCATGTACGATCGCGCCCTTGCTGAACTGCAGATCGCGGTGATACCCCGACGGCAGCGACAGCAGTTGTTCGATCTCGGTGCGCGCGGCGGCGACGCTGGCGTAGGTCGCGCGCATCAGTTCGATCACGTCGGGATTGCGCTTGTTCGGCATGATCGAGCTGCCGGTGGTGTACTGCGCCGGCAGCGCGACGAACGCG
>JANLSB010000458.1:0-3095 GCA_031362125.1 Lysobacterales bacterium
CCGCGCCTCATCGTCGAAGTCTACGAAGCCAAGGGCGGCACATACGCCGCCAAAGTACTCGATACCCTGTTCCAGCCGAACGCGGTCTGCACCGACTGCACCGGTGACAAGAAAGGCAAGCCGATCAAGGGCATGGTCATCATGTGGGGGCAGAAACCCGCCGCCGACGGCACCTATGACGGTGGTTCGGTGCTCAAGCTGGCCAACGGCAAGACTTACAAATCAAAGGCGCGGCTGTTCGACGGTGGCAACAAGTTCGAGGTTACGGGCTGCGTGAGCTTCATCTGCAAGCACCAGACCTGGACCCGCGAGAACTGATCTTTCCGCATGTGTCATACAGACGGCCCGTGATCGGCAACGATCCACGGGCCGTTTTCATTCTCCACCACTCATCACGACCTCACACGCCATGATTCGCAGATCCCCCGCACTGTTCGCACTGCTCTGCCTGCTGCCGCTGACCGCTATGGCACAACACTCGCCGATAGGCCGCTGGCGCAGCATCGACGACGCCACCGGCAAGCCCAAGGCGGTGATCGAAGTCTCCGAGGCCGGCAATGGAACGCTGTCGGCGAAGATCGTCCAATTGATCGATACCAGCGACGGCCCGAACCCGCTCTGCGACGACTGCAGCGGCGCGCGACACAACAAGCCGATCCTCGGCATGACCATCGCCTGGGGGCTCAAACCGCGTGGCAAGGTGTGGAGCGGCGGCCGGATCCTCGATCCTGAAAATGGCAAGGAATACTCGGTGAAGATGGCGCCCATCGCGGGCGGCAGGAAGCTGGAAGTCCGCGGCTTTCTCGGCGTCGCCCTGCTCGGCCGCACCCAGACCTGGCTGCGGGAGTCGCCGTAGCCGCGCATGCGATAATCGGCGGCCGTCCGGTTTGCAGTCCACGCGCCCAATGCCACAACATGCTTCCGCCAAGCAGGCGCTCGTCACCAACGCTCTGCCCTACGCCAATGGCCAGATCCATCTGGGCCATCTGGTCGGCTATATCCAGGCCGATATCTGGGTCCGCGCGCGGCGGATGGCGGGCGACACCGTCCACTTCGTCTGCGCCGACGACACCCACGGCACGCCGATCATGCTGGCGGCCGAAAAAGCCGGCACCACGCCGGAAGCCTTCATCGCCGATATACAGGCCGCGCACGTTCGCGATTTCGCTGCGTTCGGCGTGGTCTACGACCACTACGACTCCACCCACTCCGCCGGCAACCGCGCGCTGACCGAGGCGATCTACACGAAGCTGGAAGCCAACGGCCACATCGGCCGGCGCTCGGTGCAGCAGTTCTACGATCCGGCCAAGGGCATGTTCCTGCCCGACCGCTACATCAAGGGCATCTGCCCGAACTGCGGCACGCCCGACCAGTACGGCGACAACTGCGAGCACTGCGGCGCCACCTACGCACCGACCGACTTGAAAGAACCGCGTTCGGTGATCAGCGGCGCCACGCCGGAAATGCGCGAATCGGAGCATTTCTTCTTCGAGCTAGGGCAGTTCACCGATTTCCTGCGCGAATGGCTGGCCGGCGACGTGATGGTGCCGGGCATGAAGGCCAAGCTGCAGGAGTGGCTGGATTCCGACGGCGGGCTGCGCCCGTGGGACATCTCCCGCGACGCGCCCTACTTCGGCTTCGAGATTCCCGGCCAGCCCGGCAAGTACTTCTACGTCTGGCTGGACGCGCCCATCGGCTACCTCAGCAGCTTCAAGGCGCTGTGCGACGCCAAGGGCTACGACTTCGATGCGTTCACGAAAGCCGGCAGCGATGCGGAGCTGCACCATTTCATCGGCAAGGACATCGTGAATTTCCACGGGTTGTTCTGGCCGGCGGTGCTTCGAGGTTCGGGCTTGCGTGCGCCGACGAGGCTGCATGTGAACGGCTATCTGATGGTCGATGGCGCGAAGATGTCGAAGTCGCGCGGCACGTTCGTGATGGCGAAGACTTACCTCGATACGGGACTGCCGCCGGAAGCGCTGCGTTATTACTACGCCACCAAATCATCGGGTGGTGTGGATGATCTGGATTTGAACCTCAGCGATTTCGTCGCGCGCGTGAACAGCGATCTCGTCGGAAAATTCGTGAATATCGCGAGTCGATGTGCGGGGTTCATTGAAAAGAACTTCGCCGGCGTGCTGGGCAATACGATGGATCATGAGCGCACGGTCATCGTTGGCGGTCCGAACGCGTTAGAGAGCCACCACCCCACAGGCAAGGAACTGTATGGGAATGCGCTGACCCTTCGTGACGACATCAAATCGGCCTACGAGCACAATGACGCCGCAAATGCATTGCGCATGATCATGGCGGCCTGCAACGACGCTAACGCCTATGTCGCTATCGAGCGACCGTGGCAACTGGCCAAGCAGTTGGATATGCCTGGCACCGCCGAGCGGCTGCATGCTGTGTGTACCGCCGCACTGAACCTGTTCCGCCTGCTGGCCGCCTACCTCAAGCCGGTGCTGCCGAACGTCGCCACGCAGGCTGAGGCATTCCTCGCCGCGCCGATCGCACGCTGGCACGATCTCGATGTACCGCTGCTGGGGCACACGATCCAGCCGTACACCCCGCTCTTCACCCGAATCGACCCGAAACAGATCGAAGCCATGACCGAAGCCTCGAAAGAGACAATGAATGCACCTGTGGGAGCGGCGGAAGCCGCGAAGCCCGCAGATTCCAAGGCAAAGCTCGCGGCTTCCGCCGCTCCCACAATTGCCGAGGCGGCGAAGGGTGAATTCATCGGCATGGACGAGTTCGCGAAGCTCGATCTGCGTATCGGCAAGGTGCTGGTGTGCGAATTCGTCGAGGGTTCGGACAAGCTGCTGCGGTTCGAGCTGGATGCAGGCGAGCTGGGCAAGCGCCAGATCTTCTCGGGCATCCGCAGCAGCTACGGCGAGCCGGAAACGCTCGTCGGCCGCAGCGTGGTGTTCATCGCCAATCTCGCACCGCGCAAGATGCGCTTCGGCGTGAGCGAGGGCATGATTCTCTCCGCGTGTAATCGCCGCGCGCATCGATGCGTCGGGCTATGTCGCGCAGTTCAATGCGCTGCGCGAGCTGTGAATTCGCTCCACTGACTGTAAAGTCGGACTGAT
>JANLSB010000267.1:0-8232 GCA_031362125.1 Lysobacterales bacterium
CAAGGCCATGGCCTTGAATGCCCCGGAGCTGCTGCATCGCATCCTCACGGTGAATACCGATGCGGTCATCGCCTATCTTTCCGCGCAGCGTGCGGCAGGTGCGCAGGCGCTGCAGGTCTTCGACACCTGGGGCGGCGTGCTCAGCCCGGCGATGTATCGCGAGTTCTCGCTCCCATACCTGACGCGGATCGCACGCGAACTCAATCGTGGTGCCGGCACAGAACGCACGCCACTGATCCTGTTCGGCAAGGGTAACGCGCCGTATCTGGAGGAACTCGCTGGCTCAGGTGCCGAAGGCGTCGGCGTGGACTGGACGGTGGAACTGTCCGAGGCCGCACGCCGAACGCAGGGCAAGGTCGCGCTGCAGGGCAACCTGGACCCTGCCGTACTCTACGGCAGCCCCGATGCGATCCGGAAACAAGTACGTCATGCGCTCGACAGCTACGCCGAAGGCAACGGCGGTTCGCGCGATGGGCACATCTTCAACCTCGGCCACGGCATGTCGCCCGACATGGATCCCGAGCACGTCGGCGCACTGGTGCAGGCGGTACACCAGATCAGCGCGCGCTGATCACTCGGTCATCACGACGCGGCCCGCAAGCCGATCGTGCAGCGCATGGCCCAATGCATCGCCAGTCAGCGGCTTGCGCAGGAAGGCATCGAAGCCTGCGGCTTTAGCCTCCGACTCCGCACCGCTGTCCGCGCGTGCGGTGATCGCGATCATCGGCATGGTCAAACCCTGGGCGCGCAGGTGTTGCGCGAGCGCAAGACCGTCCATGCCCGGCAGATCAAGATCCAACAACGCAATATCGAAATTCCCAGTCGCGATCTCGGCCATCGCTGCCAGCGCATGCCCCGCATGCGTCACCCGATGCCCTTGCGCCTGCAGCATGCCGACCAGCACATCGGCGACGATGGCATCGTCCTCGACCAGCAGCACATCGCGGGCGATCAGGTCATTGTCCGGCCCTCGGAGCTGGACGTGCACGCTCGTCCTGGCTGCACGCTTCAACGGCAACCGCACCGTGAAGGATGTCCCTTCTCCCGGCACGCTGTGCAATTCAATGCCGCCGTCCATTGCCAGCGCCAATTCCTGGCAGATCGCCAGACCCAGCCCGCTGCCGCCATAGCGGCTTGCGGTGCGCGCACCTTCGGCCTGCTCGAAACGACGGAACAGGCGCTGCTGCTGTTCGACATCGAGACCGGAACCGGTATCGCTCACCCTCAATGACAGCCCTTCCGGCACCGCCGTTTCGATCGACAAGTTCACTTCGCCGCGCTCGGTGAACTTCACCGCATTGCCCAGAAGATTGAGCAGAATCTGGCGGATGCGGGTAGGATCGCCGCACCATCCGCCACTGGCGTCACGCATCATATCGACACACAGTGTCAATCCCTTGCGGTCGGCCAGAGGGCGCATCAGCGCAACCACTTCTTCCACCAACATGTCGAGATCGAAATCGACGACCTCAAGTTCCAAACGCCCTGCTTCGATGCGCGCGAGATCCAGGGCATCGTTGACGAGCCGCAACAGATGCTCGCCGGCACGACGAATCGACCGCACCTGTCCCTGCTGATTCGTATCGAGTGATGTTGATAGCAACAGCTCGCTCATTCCGAGCACACCCGTCATCGGCGTGCGCACCTCATGACCGAGATTGGCGAGAAAGCGACTCTTCGCCTGTGATGCCTGCTCGGCAACTTCGCGCTTTTGTGCGATCAACTGGAAATCATGGCGCCGCTTCAGCTGCAGACGATAGAGATATGCAATCCACCACAGCAGCATCGAAATGGCAATGACATAGCCGACCAACGCCCACCAGCGCCGCCACCAGGGCGCCTCGACTAGTATGTCGATCCGCCGCGTCGCCGACCAGACACCATCTGCGTTCGCGCCTTGTATCTCCAGAATGTAGCTTCCCGGAGACAATGAAGAAAATACGCGATCGCCGCGGTCGCCTTGATCGACCCAATCCGGATCGTAGCCGCCCAATTTGAAGCGATACCGATAAACCGAAGGGTCGGCAAAGGACATGACTCTGACGCTGACATGCAGATCGCGATCACCCGGCTGCATGACTGCGCGCAGATCGCCAACTCCCAAGCGAGAAAACTGAATCGTATCCTCTCCGCGTCTCAGTTTGATGGCCTCGATGGCCAAAGCCGATGTCTTCGGCACCGGCAGCGAGCGATCAGGGTCGAACATGACGACACCTTCCCTGGAAATAGCAATAGCCGGGCCATCCGATCGTCTTTTTATTACGTCCAAGGTGAAGTCGAGGCCAGGCAATCCATCTCGCAATCCATACAGCCGGGCGCGGCGCTGATGCGTATCGTATTGAACCAGGCCACGAACTGTATTCAGCCATATCATGCCTGTAGACGTAACTAGCACACTGCGCACTTCCAAAGAAGGCAATCCTTCCTGCACTGTCACCCGTTCACGAAAATGTAGCTTCACCCCATCCCAATTGTAGCATTCAATACTTCCGAAACGTGCTATCCATAGCTCTGTCGAATGCGCGAAATCGAAACTGTAGACATACTCACCATGCGGAAGAGGCACCCGGACAAATCGACGCCCATCCCAACGTCTCAAATCCTTTCCATCGCTGTACCAAGGCGAACCATCTGGCGAGAAATGCAGATCAATAAAAGCCTCCGAATCCTCGCCCAAAGTTTCATCAGGAGAAAATTTTTTCAAGAGTTTACCTTCTTCCGAATAAAGCGATATTCCACCTCCCATTCTAGATAACCACAATCGTCTATCACGGGCGCAAGATAACGCTTCAACCCTCCTATCTGAATCAGTTGGTGCATACGGCACTATTTTAGGGGCACTGCCTTGCCTAGCGGCGAATCTAACCATTGTGTCGTCAGATGCAATCCATACACTTCCATCTGAGCAAACTGAAAAGGCCCGAGGCACATCAAAACTTCCAGCAACTGCCTGCAATACAAGTCGAAAGCTCATGCCATGCCTATCTATCTTATGAAGCTCATTGTTCGATAAAATCCAAGTAATTCCGACTTCATCTATATCTGCACTTAGAAACATTGAAGTCGCGTTTTTCATTGTTCTTGGCAGGAGCCAGAATCGCCCTTTTCCCGGTGGCAAGTGCAGTAATCCTTGGGAATAGCTCGCGAACCAAAGACCACCTTCTTCGTCTTCGAGAATCCTACTCACTCCACTGGTCAGACCAAAGCCATTTTCGTCATTGGCAATTGATCCATAACCGGTGCCTCTACTATAAAGCCCATTATAGCTCCCTATCCAATATTCGCCTTCTCGATCATGCAAAACCACGGCACGCCTAGACATCTCTGGCAGCGCCCATGGAGAAGCAAGAACTTTTCCTTCAGAATTCATCAGAAACAAACCCGTTTCGGCACCAACCCATATTTTTCCATCAGCCTCGGAAGACAGCATAAATACTGCATCACCACCAGTCCTTCCCCTTTGGACAGCCACTGGTCGCGCACGCTGATTGTTAGGTTCAACCTGCCACAAGCCTGTATCAGCGCCAATAAGTAAGCTGCCCGAATTCAGTACTTTCATCGCCACCGGAATCGAAGAGCCAAGAATCGAACGCCCTCCCTGCACCGAGGGCAATCGCGCAATCGTCCCATCGGGCCAGATTCTGCATAGGTCCCCGGCGTGATTTCCAATCCAAATCACCCCCTCCGGCGTGGATGTCATGGCAGTAATATCAATGCCACAGCTAACGGCATCACCATTGAATTTGATCGTCCGGGGGATACGCTGGTCAGGTTCCAAGACACTCAAAGCGAACCAAGTCGCAGCCCATAGCCGATCATAGGTATCCACGTGCACCAGAGTAACTTCGTTGTCGGGCAGAGACGCCGGGACGCCGACAATTCGCCGCCAATAACGAAACTTCGTGCCGTCATATCGCGCCAACCCATCGCCCGTCGCCACCCAAACATATCCCTGGCGGTCCGTAGCCAAATCGTTGATCGTCGATGACAGACCATGCTCCGAACCGAAATGGATGAAACGAGGTTCGCGTGGGATTGCCTTGCTGGCCGGCACTGCGGCGGTTGAAGGGCACGAAAAAATCAGCAACGTTGATATGCAGATCCGTGCGGCTATCGCAAACCAGCGCCCGATATCCTGACCCATCACATCTCCCTGAATCCGACGTCTCTGTAGCTGCGTCATGGTGTGTTCCGTTTCCGATAAGGCATATCCTGCGGCATGCGCATAGAATCCAGCAAATTATCCCTGAGACCATGCCATGTCATCCGCTCGTCGTCTCTGCCTGTGCTTCGTTTCTACCGGCTGGCTGCTCAACGGCAGTGCCGTCGCCGCCGAGCCCGTCCACTATCGTCTCGACCCGGTCCATACCCGGGTGATGTTCGCGGTCGATCATGCCGGGTTCTCGAAGGCCCTCGGCACGGTTTCCGGCAGCACCGGCAGTCTGGTTTTCGATCCTACCGACTGGCGCGACGCCAGACTCCAGGTATCGGTTCCGCTGACTCGCATTGATCTGGGCGATGTCGGATGGAACAAAGCCACCCTGGCCGGCAACTTGCTGGATGCGGAGGCCTACCCGACCGCCGAATTCGTATCGACGCGGGTGTCGCCCGTTGACGCAGATCACTCTTCCGTCTACGGCACGCTGACCCTGCACGGGGTTTCTCAGGAGGTCGTGCTGGACGTGAAGCTCAATGCGATCAAACGCCATCCGCTGCCGCCGTTCCGGCGAACCGTCGGGTTCTCGGCCACGACCATGCTCAGTCGGAAAGCCTTCGGGATCGACGCCTGGCCGAGCGTCATCGGCGATGCGGTGGAATTGCGGATCGAGGCCGAAGCGACCCGCAGCCGGGCCGATGGCGAGCCCGACGCAACCGATTCCCCGGTTGACGACTCTTCTCCCACGGATGCCGATACTACTGAAGCGGCATCCACGCCCACAACGGAGCCCGCGCCATGAAAAACACCGTCAACCGCTGGGGTGGCATCAGTCAACTGCTGCACTGGCTGATCGCCATCCTGATCCTCGTCATGGCCTATCTCGGTCTGACGATGGGCAATCTGGCCAATGGCCCCGACAAGATCCAGACCTATGCCCTGCACAAATCCATCGGAATCACCATCCTCACGCTGGTCGGGCTGCGGCTGGTGTGGCGCATGTATGCGGGAACGCCGCACCCGGTGCCCGGGTCGCCGCGCTGGCAGGAGCGGGTTGCTTCGCTCACGCATTGGGCGATGTACGCACTGCTCTTCGCGATGCCGATCAGCGGATGGGTGTTGAATTCGGCAGCGGGCTTTCCACTGCAGTGGTTCCACCTGGTCAATCTGCCCCATATCGTCGACAAGAACCAGGGCCTGCACGAGCTGGCCAAGGATGCGCATGAAATCATGTTCTGGATACTCGCTCTATTGGTTGTGTCGCATGCCGGTGCAGCGTTCTATCACCACTTGTTCCAGCGCGACGCCACACTCGCACGCATGCTGCCGCGGGGCTGGCTGCGCGCTGGCGATGCGGCGATCGTCGCCCCCACCTCTCAGGATTCGAACCATGTTGCATAGACTCACGCATCTACTCGCCGTCGGCCTTCTACTCCCGGGCCACGCCTTCGCCGCCGACTATGCGCAAACAACAGGATCCACCCTCGGCTTTTCAGGCAAATATCAGGGTGAAGCCTTCAACGGCCAGTTTCCAGGTTTCGTCACGACGTTCTCTTTCGATGCGGCGAAGCTGGCCGGCGCAAAACTCGACGTGACCATCCCGTTGGCCGCCGCGACCACCCGCAATGCCGACTACGATGGCGAACTGCACGGTACGTCGTTTTTCAACAGCAAGAAATTTCCACAGGCGCGCTACACCGCTACAAAGTTCCGCGCCCTAGGCGGCAACAAATATGCGGCCGACGGCACGCTGAGCCTGCGCGGCATCAGCAAACCCGTCACGCTGACATTCACCTGGACACCTGGCGCGAAGCCGGTGCTCGCGGGCACGGCGGTGGTCAAGCGTCTCGACTTCGGCGTAGGCGCCGGCGAATGGGCGGATGTCGGCGTGATCCCGAATGAGATCAAGGTCTCCACCAAGGTCGTGTTCCAGCCGAAGTAAACCTAGCCTCGCTTATTTCGTCGGCGTTTGCTCCGGCACCGTCCCCAGCATATAAACGAACGCGCCGAGCATATCGCCGGCGCGTTTGTTCTTATGGCAACCGAGACACTCGACACCCGCGCGGATCGGCCCAACCACACGCAGACCGGTTTCTTTCTTCTCGATGATCAATCGCTGACCCGCATCGAGATCATGCAACGCCTGTCTCTCCCACGGCTCGATCGGGCGGCTGGTCGGAGGGGACGGCGGTGTCCGCGTGTTCGGACGATGATAGATGGACATTTCGTTCGAGAACACCCGCGGTGGATCGTGTTTCGCCACGCCGATCATCTGGAGATCCATCACATACAAATGCACGCCCTGTGTGCTCTTGACCTTGCGATGCATGACCTCTGCCATCGCTGGCAGGCGGTGCTGTCCGAAGCCCTCGCTGTCAATGAAAGCCAGCACGAAATCGTCATGAATTCGCAGCAATTCTTGAGGCGGGCCGCCGCGCTCCACTGCAGAGGACCATCCTGCAGCAGCAATGGTTACGGTTACGGCTGCGATCATCGCCATGACCAACCCCAAACGTGCTTGGCCTGCTCGACTCATTTGCTTCGCTCCATATGGTCGGTCGAAGAACGCTAGCACAGTCACAGGCGCCAACCTGCTCGGTAGGCGCGGTCGTTCAGCCAGGTCCAGCTATCTCCGGGTATGCAATGCAATGACCTCGGAAGCATCGAACGGCCAGTCCAGTTCGATGTCGCGCATATCGTCCCGCAGCACCGGCACCCGATGGCCATATGCGGCTTCGAGGGCCCGATCATCGTCGATGAAGACACTTTTGAAGCCCGGCAGGTGCGCCTCGGCCAGCGCTGCCAGCGCAAGATCGCAAAGGTGGCAGTCGTCACGCTGGAAGAGGATGAAACGGGGGGCGGCCGGAACCATACGCTGGCGTCGCTGCAACAAGGGCGATGCGGAATAGAATAGCGCTCAAGAGCGGCGGGAACATGTCCCGGTCGCCGCATGCGATCACGACAACGGGAAACATCCATGGCAGTCAGCACCTTCGACCTGTTCAAGATCGGTATCGGCCCAAGTTCCTCGCATACGGTCGGGCCAATGCGCGCCGCGTGCCGTTTCGTGCACCGGTGGCTGGAAGAAAGCGATGATCTCGCCCGCACCGCGCGCGTGCGGGCCGAAGTCTTCGGCTCGCTTGCGCTCACTGGCCGTGGTCACGGCACCGACAAGGCGGTGTTGATGGGCCTGGAAGGCCATTGGCCAAACGAGATCGATCCCGATCTTATTCCAGCATCGCTTGCCCGTATCCGTCGCGAGAAGAAACTGCTGCTGCTCGGCCGACACGAGATCGCCTTCGATGAGAAGCACGATCTGATCATGAACAAGCGCCAGAAGCTGCCCTTCCACACCAACGGCATGCGTTTCACCGCCTACGATGCGGCCGGGACGGAAATCGCTACCCGCGACTACTATTCCGTCGGCGGTGGTTTCGTGGTCAACCAGGATGAAGCTGCCGAAGACCGCATCGTTGCCGACACCACTGAACTGCGTTATCCGTTCAACAGCGGCGCAGCGCTGCTCGCACAGTGCGAGCGAACAGGGCTGAGCATCGCCACGCTGATGTTCGAGAACGAGCACAACTGGCGCAACGACGAAGAAATCCGCGAAGGGCTGCGCGAGCTCTGGAACGCGATGCAGGCGTGTGTGCAGCGCGGCATCCGCGAAACCGGCACTCTGCCCGGCGGCCTGCATGTCGTGCGCCGTGCGCCGAGCCTGCATGCGGAGCTGTCGTCGAAACCGGAAGCCGGGATGCGCGACCCGTTGACCGTGCTCGACTGGGTGAATCTGTATGCACTTGCTGTCAACGAAGAAAACGCCGCCGGCGGACGCGTCGTCACCGCACCGACCAACGGTGCTGCCGGCATCGTTCCGTCGGTACTGCATTACTACGACCGCTTCTGTCCCGGCGCCAATGAACAGGGCATCTTCGACTTCCTGCTAACCGCTTCGGCCATCGGCATTCTCTACAAGGAAAACGCCTCGATCAGCGGCGCCGAAGTCGAAGATGCCCTGTTCATTGGCGCCGGGACAGAAGCGGTCGTAGTAATGCAGTACCGACGGAACGATGCCG
>JANLSB010000303.1:0-7268 GCA_031362125.1 Lysobacterales bacterium
GCCTCGCGCAGACTCGCGGCGAGCCGCATCGGCACATAGGCTTCATCCCAGCGCGACATCGGCTGGTCGGACGACGGGCCGAGGCCGATATCGAAGCCCAGCCACATCCACGGTGCGGGCGAGGCGAGCCGCACGGCTTCGCTGCGGAACGTGTTGCCCTGCGAACGCGAGACGAGCTGTGGTTTCAGCGCGCCGCCGAGCGCGCGGTCGATCGCGTCGCGGATGCGGGTGGCGCAGTTATCGGTGAAATACTCGTAGCGGTAGCGCGCGTTCTCGGGCTTGGCGTTCTCGGCGAGCGCGATGGCCATCGCTTCGGCCTGCGCGGGCGTGAGGTCGAGCCATTGGATGCTCACGCCGCGGCCGGTCTCCAAATAATGCTGTAGATCATCGCGCCATCGCAGTTGCGCGAGGTAATAGCGCATGTCGCCCTTGACGAACCGGCCGATGAAACCGGCTTCGCCCATGTCGAAGAAGCCGAAGTTGTACGACAAAGGCGTTTCGAGTGCGGGATCGTCGACGATGATCGCGTTGTGGCCGAAGCGCTCGAAGAAGATCTCGCCCGGCTGCATGGTGGCGATGCCGATCCGCGGCGCGGCCGAAACCGTCCAGGCGACCGCCGACAGGCAGCAGACGAGCATGTAGATCAGGAGACGCGGGGTGTGGCGTCGGCGCATCGCGTCGGAGGTGCGCGCAAGGAAGATATCGACATCGATCATGGCCGTGCACTATGCCATGTGTCGGACCAACCGAGTCGTGTCATCAGGGGTGAATTCAGGTGCTGAACGAGGTGTGGGCTCAAGATGATCGCCGCGAACCGGGTAGACCGGATTCGCGGCGTGGTACCGATGGAGCGGGGTGCGGGTTAAAGTTGGCCGTTGCGCCAGGCCTCATTGAGTTGGGCCATCGTTACACGAACGTTTTCAAGGCTACCGACCGCAATGTAGGTCGTGTAGGAAAGGCTGGCTCCAGCCGGGACCGGGCCGGTGCGGTACACCGCGTTCCATTTCATCGTCGCGTTGGATTCGATCTGGGCAGGGAAACGGAACTGGCCATAACCGGAGCCGGGTGTCTGCGGCAGGGTCGGCGACCAGACACCCATCGCGTGACTGCCGTTCTGCGTCGACAGCACCAGCGGTTTGCCCTGCTCACCCATCGGCAACGCGTTCGACAGCATGCTGAGCGACTGGGTCGCATCGTCGTAGGTGTAGAACGCGGTCATGTCCCCGGTCAGATAACCGGTTGGCGCTTCGATCGTCAGGCTGTTGACCGCTTCGGGAACAAGGACCCTCGTTACGAAGCGGATCGCATGTCGCATGCCGCTGAGGCCGACCTGAACGGTGGTGTTCATTCGATATGCGGATCGTACGGAAGTATTGATGACGCTGCCGCAGTTCGGGTCGGTGGTGAATGGCGCGAGCCAGAATGCCGGTAGCGTTTGCGTGGAGAGCTGGCTCTGATTTGCCGACGCCCATTCCAGTAGGCTGCTGGTACCTGCGCTGAGGCCATCTGCCGCACTGCCGGCGAGGGTTGGGTTGTAGCACTCGCCGAAACCGTTCTTCGACAATGCCGGTTGCAACTGGCGACCATGGTCGTAGGAATTGATGAATTCCTTGCCGTTCCAGAACACGCTGTCGATCGCACCGGCCACGCGCCGCGAAGCGGTGACCGAAATGATGTCGTTGCGGGCAGTCCAGCGTCCGTAGGTGCCGTTGGTCTCGTTCGGGCCATAGCCGGTCCGGCCCTCGCCGATGCCGTAGATCAGATAGTGCCGGAGCGCAAGTGCGTAATTGTTGCCGAAGGCCGAGGTGAGGTCCGGATACAGTCCCAGATATTGGGTGGAATGGAAATTCGGATGCGCCTGTCTGCCTTCGCAGAGACCATAGGCCCGCCAATGGCTGCGTGCACCAGACGCGGAATTGATTCCAGACGCGCCAAGATCGGCGTTCTGGTTCAGGTAGTACTGCCAGTTGAACGCTCGTGCGTCGTAGATGTCGATGTTGGCCGCATTGTTCGGATTGCATGCGGCACTGGCATGGCCGCAGATCAGCAGCGCGAGCATGGCGATGAGTGTTGCGATCGTTTTCTTCATGTGGAACCTCCGTGTAAGTTGTGGATCGTTTGCTGTAAAAAATGGCGAGTTGCAGTGTCGACGGGTCGGTTGTCTGCACGATTCGCAACGATAGGATTGATGGTGCCAGGCGCCGTCAATGTTGCATCATGCGGGTGAGAATACATGCCCGTGGTCTGTTGGTGTCGCGATGCCGTCGTTCAAGCGGCATTCGCGGCCTCTCAGATGCTATGCACGCTTACGTGCAGCGTATGCAGACGGCGGGCATCGGCGCGCGCGACCCTGAAGCCGAAGCGGCTGAGCGTGAGCTCTTCGCCGGCTTCGGGCAGATGACCGATGGCGGCGGTGATCAGCCCGCCGATGGTGTCGTATTCGTCGTCGTCGAAATCGGCGCCGAAGCGCGCGTTGAAATCGGAGATCGGGGTCAGCGCGTCGACCAGATACTGGCCGTCGGCCTGCGCCGCGATCAGCGCGTTCGGGTCTTGGGCGTCGTCGTGTTCGTCGTCGATCTCGCCGACGATCTGTTCCAGCACATCCTCGATGGTGACCAGGCCGGCGACGCCGCCGTATTCGTCGATCACGATCGCCATGTGGTTGCGCGACTGGCGGAACTCGCGCAGCAGGATGTCGAGGCGCTTGGATTCTGGCACCAGCACCGCCGGGCGCAGCAGCTCGCGCACCGTGCCGGGGCCGTTGTCGGCGACCACGCCGCGCAACAGATCTTTCGCCAGCAGGATGCCGAGGATTTCGTCGCGGTCTTCGCCGTGCACCGGGAATCGCGAATGGCCGGATTCGACCACGGCGTTCATCAGCGCGAGGAATTTGTCGTCGACTGGCAGCACCACCATCTGTGCGCGCGGGATCATGATGTCGCCGACGCTCAAGTCGGAGAAGCCCACCGCACCCTCCATGATCCGCAGAGTGTCGGCGTCGATCACACCGTCTGCCTGCACATCGCGCAGCAGCTCGACCAGATCTTCCTGATTGTCGGGCTCGCCGGAAATCGCCGCGCTCAGGCGCGACAACCACGAGCGGCGCTTGTCGGCCTTTTTCTCGGCAGGCGCCTTGTCGGCGGCCTTCGCGCTGGCGGCCCTGGTGCCATCAGGCGCGGGGGTCGTACTGTCGTCCTCGGGCATTGCAGTCTTGGCGTCGCCCGGTCGGGCGGAGGCGCCAGTTTAGCGTGTCCCGATGGCGAGGGCTCGGTTTCAGGCCCCGAAACGCCTCAATCCTGGACGCGGTAGGGGTCTTCGATGCCCAGTTCGGCCAGGATGTCCCGTTCGAGCTGCTCCATGCACTCTGCTTCGCGCTCGTCCTGGTGGTCCATGCCCAGCAGGTGCAGCACGCCGTGGACGGTGAGGTGGGCGTAGTGATGCACCACCGGCTTGCCCTGCTCGGTTGCCTCGCGGGCCACCACCGGCGCGCACAGCACGATGTCGCCCATCAGCGGTAAAACCACGCCCTTGGGCAGCTTGACGCCCTCGGCCATATCGGCCGGAAAGCTCAACACGTTGGTCGCATAGTCCTTGCCGCGATAGTGGCGATTGAGCGCGCGGCCCTCGTCCTCGCCGACCACCCGGATCGCGAGATCGGCTTCGCGGATCCGGCCCTGCAGTGCGGCCGCGACCCAGCGCCGGAAACTGGTCGCCGCCGGCACACCTGTGCGCGGTGTGGCGTAGCCGACGGCGACATCGAGACGGATGGGGCCGCGGGTCATTGCCCGCTCCAGTCGTCGGGGGCGTATTCGATGGTGATGACTTCATCGCTGCCGGATTCTTCCGCTTTGGCTTCGGCGCGTGTGGCGTGGCAGTTGCGGCTGCTCTTGTCGATAACCTGATCGAGCAGTTGCGCCATCACTTGATCGATCCCCGCTTCGCCTTCCGGAAGGTCCTTGCCGCCGAGTACGATGTCGGTCTTCGCGCAGCCGCCGATATTGGTCGCCCGCACCGCCGGCACCAGCTCCCGCATGGCGCGATCCGACAGGGCTTCGTACATCGCTTGGTCCAGCCGCGATTCGGCGACCGAAATCCGGCCTTTGAAGTAGTACAACTGCTTGTAGAACAGGTACCCGCGCGAGCGCATCGGCACCGTTTCGCCGGTGCCTTCCATCTGAATGTTGTAGCGCAGGTCGATGCGTTTTCCGGAGAGCGGTTTCGGTGCCAGCGACGCTTCGACGATGGCCTTACGCCGTGCGTCGGCCCCGATCATCGCTTCGGCCGGAGCTGATGGGTCTTCACGCTGCGATATCTGCGAGTTGCTACTCGGCGAAATGTCGAAAGCAACGCTGTCGATGATCTTGAGCTCGCTGTAATACTTCAGTTTGACGCGGGCATCGAAGGATTTGACGAAAGCTTCCATGCCCGCTTTCAACGCAGTGTCCTGGCGCATATCGCCCGCCGGGTACACGAACAGGTCGAACCGGATCTCGGGATGATCCGGCAGTTCGTAGCGGAAACTCGCGCCAGCATATTTCTCGGAAGGGTCGTAATAGCTTTTTTCCAGCAGGAATTCGCCTACGCGTTTGGGCGCCGATATACGGCTTTCGACGATGAACGGCTGCGCTGCATCCTTGTCTTTGCGACCCTTGGCTTCGGTGGGCTGCAGCGCAGAGGTCAGCGCTGCGGCGATGCCGAACATGACGATCAGGCTGTGGTGAATCGGCATCAGGTGTTCCCTCGGCTCTGTGCGCGCTCGGCATCGGCAGTCTGTTTTTCGTACGCCCGCACGATCTTCGCCACCAGCGGGTGGCGGACTACGTCGCGGGCTTCGAAGTAGGTGAAGCTCACGCCGTCCACATCGTGAAGTACGTCGATGGCGTCGCGCAGGCCGGATTTGATGTGTTTGGGTAGATCGATCTGGGTCAGGTCGCCTGTGACCACGGCGGTGCTGCCGAAGCCGAGGCGGGTCAGGAACATCTTCATCTGTTCGATGGTGGTGTTCTGCGCTTCGTCGAGAATCACGAAGGCGTCGTTGAGCGTGCGTCCGCGCATGTAGGCCAGCGGTGCGATCTCGATGACGTTCTTCTCCAGCAGCTTGGCGACCTTGTCGACGCCCAGCATTTCGTACAGCGCGTCGTAGAGCGGGCGCAGGTACGGGTCGACCTTCTGCGAGAGATCTCCGGGCAGGAAGCCGAGTTTCTCGCCCGCTTCCACCGCCGGGCGCACCAGGATGATCCGCTGGATGCGCGCGGTGTTCAGCGCTTCCACCGCCATCGCCACGGCGAGGAAGGTCTTGCCGGTGCCGGCCGGGCCGACGCCGAAATTGATGTCGTGGGTGGCGATGAGGTGCAGATATTTCTGCTGGTTCGCGCCGCGCCCGCGCACGGTGCCGCGCTTGACCTTCACCGCGACGTCCTGTGGCTGATACCCCGGGGCGTCGTTGACGATGGGCCCACTGTCGCCGAGACGCAGGTGGATCGCCTGGGCGTCGAAGGTGATGTCGGCAGACTCGTCGTACAGGGCGCGCAGCAGTGTTTCGGCGTGCGCGACAGCCGTAGCGTCGTTGCCGTCAATGCGGAAGATATTGCCGCGATTGGCGATCTGGACCCCCAGCCGCAGTTCGATCTGGCGCAGATGGGCGTCGAACGGTCCGGCCAGATTGGACAGCCTTTCGGGATCTGCGGGGTCGAGGGCGAAGTCGCGGCCGTGTTCGGAAAGCGCGTTGTTTTGCATGACGAAAGGGTAGCGCGCGCGGCCGGCCAAGGCCATCCGGACGAACACAGGCGATCGGGGCGTGGACATTAATTAATCAATCAATTAAATTCAGGGAATGACACCCGTCTCCCCTCCAGTCAAACCCCCTCGCTCTGCCATTGCCCGTCAGCGCGGCCGTGCGCCCGGCCGGCCTTCCGGCGAGGGCGCCGACCTGCGTCAGCGTTTGCTCGATGTCAGCGTCGCCTGCTTCGCGCGGCAGGGCATCGCCGGCAGTTCGCTGCGCGGGATCGCGACCGAAGCCGGCGCCACTCCGGCGATGCTGCACTACTACTTTGGCGGCAAGGACGCGCTGCTGGCGGCGGTGATCGAGGAGAAACTGATGCCGGTGATGCAGGAGCTGCGTGAACCGGTGCTGCAGGCCGGCGACGACCCGCGTGTGCTGATCCGCGGGTTCGTGCGCATGGTGATCGCGACCGCCTGGACGCATCCCTGGCTGCCGCAGCTGTGGGTACGTGAAGTGCTGCACGAAGGCGGCGGCCTGCGCAGGCTGATGTTCGATCGCATCGGTCCGCTGCTGCCGCATCTGCTGGCCGATCGCTTTGCGCAACTGCAGGCGGAAGGACGTTTGAATCCACGGCTCGATCCTCGACTGCTGGTGCCGTCGCTGATCGGGCAGACCATGTTCATGGCGGCGAGCGCGCCGATCTGGCGCGGCGTCTTCGATGCCGGCGACGTGGATGCGGATGCGCTTTGCGACCACGTGCTGGCCTTGCTGGAATACGGACTGGAGCTGCGCGATGCCTAGATGTTCTCTGTTAGCGATACTGATCGCGACCACGCTGCTTGGCGGCTGTAGAGACGAGACGCCGCAGGTGCTGGGTACGCTCGAATACGACCGCATCAGCCTGCCTGCGCCGTCTGCGGAGCGGATCGTCTCGGTCGCGGTGCGCGAAGGCGATCGGGTGAAAGCGGGCGCGACCGTGATGACGCTAGAACGTACCCGCATCGCCGCGCAGACCGATGTCGCGCAGGCGCAGGCGCAGCAACAGCGCGACGCGCTCGCCGAACTCGAAGCCGGTACTCGCGTCGAGCAACTCGCGCAGGCTCGCGCAGAACTTGCCCGCACGCAGGCGCAGGCCAGCGACGCCCGTGCCTATCTCGCGCGGCTGCAGCCGCTGGGTCAGCGCAAGCTGGTCGCAGCGGTGGACGTCGACCGCGCCCGCGCCGCCGCCAGCAGCGCCGATGCGCAGGTTCGCGCGGCGCAGGCATTTCTGAGTGAATTGGAACACGGCGCACGCAAGGAGCGCATCGATCAGGCGCGCTCGGCGGTGCGTGCAGCGGACGCGCAGGTGGCTGCGCAGTCGGTATCGCTGGAAAAGCTCCAGATCATCGCGCCGCGCGACGGCCGCATCGACAGCCTGCCGTACAAACTTGGCGATCAGGCGCCCCTCGGCGCGCCGCTGGCGGTGCTGCTGGTCGGCGACGCGCCGTATGCACGTGTCTACGTGCCCGAGCCGATGCGCGCGAACGTGAAGATCGGCGACCGTGCG
>JANLSB010000464.1:0-7395 GCA_031362125.1 Lysobacterales bacterium
GCTCGATGCGTTTGGCCGCCACGCCATGCCGCTCGCAGCGGTTCGTGAGGCCGCCGAAGCCTGGTCGTCGCTGCTGCGCGAACGCGAAGCGCTGTCCCGTAGCGGCGATGTCTCCGACCGCATCGACCTGCTCGACCACCAGTGGCGGGAACTCGAGCGCGAAACGCTGGAGCCGGCCTCGATCCTCGATCTGTTCGCAAGCCATCGCCGTCACGCCAACGCGGCCACCCTGATCGAAACCTGCGAACACGCCCTGAACCGGCTCGAAGGCGACGACACTCCATCCCTGCTGCAGACCCTGCAGCAGTTGCGCGGCGACATCGCCCGCGCCCGCAACGACGAACCGCGGCTGGGCGAGGTCGACGGCATGCTCGAAGCCGCCGCGATCCAGATCGACGAGGCCACCCGGCAACTGCAGCGGATCCGCGATGCTCTGGAGCTCGATCCGGATCAGTTCGAAGCCCTGGAAGATCGCTTGACCCGTCTGCACGACCTCGGCCGCAAGCACAGAGTCGCGCCGGAGCTGCTCTTCGAAGCCCGCGACCGTCTGGCGAGCGAACTCGAAGCCCTCCGCAATGCCAGCACCCGGCTGATCGGCCTGGACGATGAGATCGCCCTTGCCACTGCGCGCTGGCGCGAGGCTGCGGCAACACTCGGCACCGTCCGTCGCACCTCGGCCGCAGCGCTTTCCGAAGCGACCACCGTGTTGATCGCCGAACTCGGCATGGGCGGCGGTCGCTTCGAGATCGCGCTGGAGCCGAACGACGCCGAACGCCCCGATCCACTGGGTGCGGAGCGCGTGGAGTTCCTGGTCTCGGCGAACGCCGGACAGCCGCCGCGCTCGCTGCGGAAGGTCGCCTCGGGCGGCGAGCTGTCGCGGGTCTCGCTGGCGATCGAAGTCGCAGCGCTGGGCCTCGATGCGGTGCCGACGATGGTCTTCGACGAGGTTGATTCCGGCATCGGCGGCGCGATCGCCGAGATCGTCGGCCAGAAACTGCGTGCGCTCGGCGAAACCAGACAGGTGCTGTGCGTCACCCATCAGCCGCAGGTCGCCGCGCAGGGTCACGCCCACTACCGTGTGAGCAAGGCCGAAGCCGCCGGCATGACTCAGAGCGCGGTACAGCGTCTAGGGCCGAAGGAGCGTCAAGAGGAACTCGCCCGGATGCTGGGCGGCGTGGAAGTCAGCAAGGAGGCGCGGGCGGCGGCGAAGCGGTTGCTGGAAAGTGTCGTGTAGGTCGGGCTCTGGCCCGACATTGCGCAATATCTCCGCTTGCGCCAGCCCGACAGACCAGAACTGCTTCGATCAACGAAATTAGGGGCTGAAAAGTCGCAATGGTGGGCCAGGGCCCACCCTACTTTTTCTTGCGCACGTAGAGCACCAGTGCATGCTCTTCGATGTCGTAGCCGTACTCGGCTGCGATCTTGCGCTGCAGTTCCTCGATTTCGGGACTTTCGAATTCGATGATCTTGCCGCTCTCAATATCGACCATGTGGTCGTGATGCTCGCCACGATCGAGTTCATAGACCGCGTGGCCGCCCTCGAAATTGTGTTTCAGGACGAGTCCGGCACCCTCGAATTGGGTCAACACCCGGTAGACGGTCGCCAGTCCGATTTCGTCGCCATCGTCGACCAGCTTGCGGTAGATGTCCTCAGCGGTCATGTGACGCGGCCGGGTCTGTTCCAGCAGTTCCAGTACCCGCATCCGCGGGTGGGTCACCTTCAAGCCGAGTTTGCGGAGATCTCTGGATTCCATGAATGCGGTCCGTGGGTTCGGAACTGGGGGGCGGCATCCAACCCGCGATGAACGGCCAAGCACAGGCCGACTCACGGCGGTGCAGGACGGCAGTGTATCATCCGCCGGCGACTCACTTCCTCACCAGCCGGCCGCCGCATGCCCATCATCACCCGCAGTTCGCTCCGTACGTCTGTACTCGTGCTCGCCGCCGCACTCGCCACCAGCAGTTGCAGCTTCGGCGTCCTCTACAAGCAGCCGATCTATCAAGGCAATCTGATCGAGAAGACTGCGGTCGATCAATTGCAGACCGGCATGAGCAGACAGGACGTCACGGGCCTGCTCGGCACGCCCTCCATTTCCGATCCTTACAACCAGAATCGCTGGGACTATACCGCGACACAGCGCACCGACCGTCGCGGCACCGTCGAAGTGAAGAACTTCACGGTGTACTTCGAGAACGACGTGGTCAGCAAGTGGGACGGGGAGTATTTCGCCGAACAGGACGACACCCTCGCTGCGAATGCGCGTCAGCAGTTCGGGCCGAATCTGGCCAAGGACGACAAGAAGAAGAAACGCCGCTAAGGCGCTTACTTGCCGGCGCGTCGGCGCCGGGCTTCCTTCGGGTCGATCGCCAGCGGCCGCAGCAATTCCACCCGATCGCCATCGCGCAGTTGCTGGTCCCCGGCTGCGATTTCACCGTGCACGGCCACGCCGACATGACCGCTTGGCGTCAGCCCTGCAGCCGCGATCGCGTCCGCGACCGTCGCGCCCCCGGCCAAATCAAGGCGAACCGTCTCATGTCGCCGCCGCCACGCCTGGATCACCTCCACCCGGATCCTTCCGGACATGGCTCAATCCTCTCCGCTGTCGGCAACGCGTACGAAATCGTCGACCATCCTGTCGGCGAGGCTCTGGAAGCCCAACACGAACGCCGGACCGAGCAATTTGCTGCTCGGCTCGAAATCCAGGATCAGTGTGACTTTGCAGGCGCATTCGTCGAGCGCATGGAATTGCCAACGACCGGTCAATTTCCTGAATGGGCCTTCGCGCAGCACCATATCGATGTGATGCGGCGGCGACATCGTGTTTTCGGTCGTGAACCATGTCGTCAGCGTACCCAGCCCCAGATCCAGCCGCGCCACCATCCGTGCAGCATCGGCCTCCAGTACCTGCGCCGAGCCGCACCAGTCGAAACGACGCGGATAAGCTTCGATGTCGTTGACCAGCGCGAACATCTTGGCGGCGGAGTGTTCGACCAGAGCAGAGCGTTGGATAACCGGCATTGGGTGGATGACTCGCTGAGTGACTCGCTGGGGTGACTCGCCAGCCCGGCCCGCTTCAGGGACAATGCTGCGATGAGCAAGCAGAAAGTCGGCAAGGATAAGGCAAAGACGGGCGACAAGGCGGCCAAGAGCGCGCCAGTCACCAAGACCATCGCCTTGAACAAACGCGCCAGGCACGAATACCACCTCGAACAGCGCCACGAAGCTGGCCTTGCCCTGCAGGGCTGGGAGCTGAAATCGATCCGCGCCGGCCGCGCCAACATCACCGACGGCTACGCCCTCATCCAGCACGGCGAGCTGTTCCTGATCGGCGCCCAGTTCACTCCGCTGATCCAGGCGTCGACGCATGTGGTCGCCAACGACCGGCGCACCCGCAAGCTGTTGCTGCACCGGCGCGAGATCGACCAGTTGATTGGCAAAGTCCAGCGCGAGGGCTACACCATCGTGCCCACGGCGATGTACTGGAAGGGCAACAAAGTGAAGCTCGAAATCGCCTTGGCCAAAGGCAAACAGGAGCACGACAAGCGCGACGCCGCCAAGGATCGCGACTGGGCGCGCGAGAAGCAGCGGACGATGCGCCGGCACAACCGGGACGCATAACCCTCACCCTCGCCCTCACCCTCGCTCGCTCGACTTGGCCCGCCAACGGGACAGTCCGCAAAGCCGGACGCATGGTGCTTGAACCCCACCCTGCCCGCCCCCATACTGGCCCCGTCAGTGGTATCGACTTCCCCGGGGGTGCACAGGCTTCGACGGGAGTAGCAAAGTCCACTGGTGCATGCCGAGGGGGTAGCTTTCCTCGTTAATCCAGCTGCAAAACTTAGTTGCCAACGACGACAACTACGCTCTCGCCGCTTAAGGCGTAAGCCCCGAACCCACTTGTGCCCGTGCTCGTGGATGTAGGGTCATTATCACGGAACCGGCATCGGCGGCGACCCGTCAACCGATGTCTAAACAAAGCGGGTGTGTCCGGCGGTGTGCTTCGCACGTCGTGTTGCCGTCGGTCGAGAACTAACGTCGTGCTAAGCATGTAGTACCGGAGATCGCGCGCTTTCGGACGGGGGTTCGATTCCCCCCACCTCCACCATTTCAAGCTCCAAGGCAGTCCCAGAAAGGCCGGAATCCCCAATAAATACAAGGGTTTCGGCCTTTTTTATGTCCGAAGACATCCCATGGGGACCCTTGCAATCCGGGGGCATGTGGGGGCACATTTGGGGGCATCAGCCCCATCCGGGGACAGAGATGCCCCCAAATGCGCCTCACCGATACCGCAATCCGCAAGGCCAAGCCAACCGAGAAAGTGCAGCGCCTTTTCGACGGCGGCGGGCTCTATCTGGAAATCTCGCCGGCCGGTGGCAAGTTGTGGCGGATGAAGTACCGCCACGGCGGCAAAGAGAAACGGCTCGCGTTCGGCACTTACCCCGATACCACCCTCGCCAGCGCCCGCGACAAGCGCGACGCGGCCCGCAAGCTGTTGGCGGCAGGCGTTGACCCCGGCGAACACCGCAAGGCCGAAAAGGCCGCAGGCGACGACAAGGCCGCGAACAGCTTTGAAGTGGTCGGCCGGGAATGGTTCGCCAAGCATTCGCCGACTTGGGTCGCCTCGCACGCCGACAAGATCATCCAACGCTTGGAACGGGACGTGTTCCCGTGGCTGGGAAAGCGCCCTATCGCTGACGTAACCGCGAAAGAGTTGCTCGCCACGATCAACCGAATCACCGACCGGGGCGCGACGGAAACCGCGCACCGCGCCCTGCAGAACTGCGGGCAGGTCTTCCGCTATGCCATCGTCACCGGCCGCGCCGAACGCAACCCGGCGACCGACCTGCGCGGTGCCCTGCCCCCGGTCAAGCAAAGCCACCACGCGGCCATTCTTGAGCCTGCGGCCATTGGCGGGCTGCTGCGGGCAATCGAGGGCTATCAGGGCGGGTTCGTCACGAAATGTGCCCTACGCCTCGCCCCGCTGCTGTTCGTGCGCCCCGGCGAACTGCGGCAGGCGGAATGGGCCGAAATCGATCTGGACGCGGCGGAGTGGAACATCCCGGCCGACAAGATGAAGACCCGCGAACCGCATCTGGTCCCGCTGGCACCGCAGGCGGTCGCGATCCTGTCCGAATTGCACGCACTCACCGGGCGCGGCCGGTACGTCTTCCCCAGCGCGCGCAGTGCGTCACGGCCGATGAGTAACAACGCCGTGCTGTCGGCCCTGCGGCGCATGGGGTTCGCCAAAGACGAAATGACCGGCCACGGGTTCCGGGCGATGGCGCGCACCGTCTTGGATGAAGTGCTGCACTTCCGGCCGGACTACATCGAACACCAGTTGGCACACGCCGTCCGCGACCCCAACGGCCGCGCGTACAACCGCACCGCGCACCTTGCCGAACGTCGCAGGATGATGGCGGCATGGGCGGGCTATCTGGACCAGTTATCTGTCTAAGAACCGACCATATCTAGCCGCGATGCAACGGCAGCGGCGCGCGCGCATGGTCCGGGTCGATTACATGCCCAGCAAGGCAGCTAGGGACGCGATAGAGGCGATGCGGGAGCGCACGCGACCCGGCACCGCGTCGGCGACCAATAGCGCCGTGATCGATGCGATTGTGGCGGAATGGGCGGAACTGACCGGAATAAACTACAGCCAATTAGACAAGGCCAAGACCCCCGCATTAACTCCGGCAGTTGCTGAGCATTACGCGCGCATGCGTATAAGTTCGGATTCTGGGACATGTACGCCCGCGCGTACTACTTCGGAAAAATTGGCAGAGTGCGCGGGCGTGCGGGCGGGAGCAAGTCCGGCAGCACCGGAACTACCCGACGCATCGCAGGCGCGTGCGGGCGCGAATGAGTTCGGCCCGAGTCACGCCAAGCCCGCACACCCGCTGGCATCGGCCGCACCGGAATTTCTGACAGCCTTTGTGCGCGCGAATGAGTCCGGAATTTGTCATGCCACCCGCGCAGGCGCGCGCGCGAACAAGTCCGGTAGCTTGCCCACTGTGGCGAACAAGGCCCGCGTGATCTGTGGCGCTAGGCGACGCCGTGACGGCGAACCCTGCCAAGGCCTGAGCGTTCCCGGCAAGCGGCGGTGTCGCTGGCACGGCGGCGCTTCTACAGGGCCAAGAACCGACGAAGGGCGCGCGCGATCAATATCGAATCTGAGGCAGTATTCCTATCCCAAATGATGGCAGCGTCAGCGGACTACTTACAGGCCAATCTATTTGACCGATGTGACTACACATCCGACGGCCGGAATTGTTGTTTCTATGTATTTATCATCGGAGGTTCTACAGATGTATGTGACCTCTGCCGGCTTCTTTAACGCCCCACTTTCAAGCGCTTTTGTCCATTCTTCCCATTGCCGCCTCCGTTCCCCAGCCTCCCGGCCCTTCTGAAAAGTGTCGTACAAACTTTCGGATTGGCCTTGGCTCTGAGAAAAAGCGGAAGGGTTCACTACGCATTGGCCGCCCAGAGCCCTCGCCGCACTTTGGCAAGACTCGGCATTGACGTAATTGCAATTTGGCTCGCCATTGCTGAGGACGACACAGAAATTCGCCCCCATAGCCCATGCCGGCGCAAGGATGAGAGCCAATAAAATGTACCTATGTTTCATCTCTTATCCGCCTTCATTTTTTGCATGGGATTACCCTGTGGGGAGGCGGCGGATGCGTGCTAGCGTAGCGCAGGCACGTGGCCGATGCCACGATGCGGGGTCGGCTTGAACGAATTGTTAGGCCGTAAATTCGATGCTGATTAGCCATCTATAGAATCGGCTGCTTCCCCTGACTTAGTAAATTTTCCCGCACTTGTGCGCTAGCTTCAATCCACGCTTTGCCGGACGGTGTTTCGGTCTCAAAGTACTGCATCAGTGCTGTTGAGTTTTCGGCAGTAATCACCTTGCACGCCGGGTCTATCGGTTTCCGGATAGCGACGCGACGCTTAAAGAGCTTGCTGAGCAGAAGATTCTGCGCCTCTACGATCAAGTCGTGAGTGTAATTTCGTAGATCGCCTCTAGCCTCAGTGTATGCGGCAACTTTTTCTTTGACTTCGTCGAGCGTCTCGGCCGAAGGGACGGGCGGGACGAACAATCTACCATCTGGCATTTCAACGGGGAGGAGACGAACAGCCAATTGAAAGAAGGGATGAAAGACCTGATCGATGTCGTAACTCGCAGACGAAAAGGCTGTGCGAAACAGCTCAGCAGCAGGAAAGGCTATTTCCCAGACTTCAATTTCTGAAATCAGCTCCACGAGTGCGGACGACGCAGCAAAGTGACGCCGCGACAGTTCACTAGCGCGGAGCGTTGATGGCTGTTGAGGAAAGCCTCCAGTTGCCGCCCAGATGCTTGACTGCATTTCACGGGCGATTGAGTCTGCATACGA
>JANLSB010000467.1:0-3023 GCA_031362125.1 Lysobacterales bacterium
GCAACCGCTTCGATCGCCATCCTGCTACGCGACATCGCCAAGATTCGTCTGATTGCGAAAACCACCGTCAATCATGCACTGCGGGATTCGCGGCTCCCGCCTACCCCACAGAGATCTACCGCCGGCAGCCCGGATGTGCGATCAGCGGCGATGGAACGCCAGTGTGTGAAATACGCCTGACAGTGCCGGCATCAATCAGCCACGCGAAGGCTCGCCGCGAAATGGATGTTCGGATATAGCCGCATCACGGATCAGCAGGCGCTTCGGGATCCTCGGTGAGATACCAGCAGCCATCGCGATTCTGGAAACGGTACGAGTTTCCCTCTGAACTGCCGTAGCGATATCGCACGTCGCGCACATCCGATGAAGGGCTGGCGATCTCCAGCATCAGTGCGTCGGCAGCCTGCTTGCCAGCGTCATCGCTGAAGTGGAAAGCGTTCCGGCTGTAGACGACGTTGAAGCCGCGATAGGCAGTGCCAGCGATGTAGACCTTCCTCGAAAAATACCCGGCGTCGCTCCGGTCTTCGATCTCGGCGACCGTCACGACTGGCGCGGTGAACGCACGCTCGACCCGATCATCGGAGGCGAAGGCCTTGAGGAAACTCTCGAAATCTTTCGATGGACAGGCGGGCGCAGCACCTTCGAGCGATTTGGCAACCGGCTCCAGCGCCGAGACATCCCATGATGCCACCGCGAATGAAGCTTCTTCGCCCGCGACATTCCAGCGTTCGGAAGAGCCATAGGCGGTCACGCGGATACGTTCTGCTTCGCCGGCGTTGGCGAAATGCATCACGCAGTGACCGTCACCGCTGCAGCTTTCGACCTCTGGCAGTGACTCGCAGACGCGGGCTTCTCCGCCAACGTTTTCCCGGCACATCGGATTGCGCAACGGCAGCCATCCCGCATCCGTCAGCTGCTTGCGCAGATCGGCATAGGGCATCTGCTTGGTGAAAGCTGCCTCCACGCCAGGTGCCTTCACAGATGCCGGCACCGCATCCGTCGATACTGCCGCTTCAACTGCTGTGCGCCCTGTGAGAGCAGGCGTTTCCGCCGCAGGCACGGTTGGCTTACAGGCCGCGACCAACAGGATGAAAGTCAGAGCCCAGGCGCTTCGATAACGCATTTTTAGATCTTCCTTATCGGGTCAGAATATCTGTTGCGGTACGACACAGAATCAGGATACGACACCTGAGGCAGACCGGTCACCGCCGGCCTGCCTCAGACTGACGATCAGACCAGCGTCGCGTCCAGCGTCACCGGCACCGCCAGCGCGCGGGAGATGACGCAGCCGGCTTTCGCGGCATGGGCGATCTCGGCGAACTGTTCCGCAGTGATGCCCGGCACCGACGCGCTGACGATCAGATGCACGCCGGTCACGGTCGGGCCCGGGTCCATGCCCGGCTCCATCGTCGCTTCGGCGCGGGTTTCGATCTTCGTAGGGGTGAAGCTGGCACGTCCCAGCACCGCAGAGAGCGCCATGCTGAAGCAGCCAGCATGGGCGGCGGCCAGCAGTTCTTCCGGGTTCGTGCCCTTTTCGTCGCCGAAGCGAGTCTTGTACGAATAATTCTGATCGGCGAACAGCCCGCTCTGCGGCGTGCTCATCCCGCCCTTGCCGGTCTGGATATCGCCTTCCCAGTGCGCGGTCGCGAAACGTTTCAAAGCCATGATTGGATTCCTTCGTTGGGGAGTATCGAGTCTACCCGTTCGCCGCGACCGGAAAATGGGTCTGGGCACGTTCGACGAACACACGCACTTTGGGTGTCAGAAACCGGTGGCTGGGGAACACCGCATGCACCGGCACCGGCGTCCGCGACCAGTCCGGCATCACCCGCTGCAGACGGCCGGCAGCGACTTCGGGCTCTGCGATCAGGGTCAGGTTGTCGGCGATGCCCAGTCCCGCCAGCAGCGCATCGCGCTGCGCATAACGGCTGTCCACGCGCAGCCCTACTCGTTCAACACCCGCTTCGTATCCGAAGACGGCAAGGCCGGCACCAATCCCGAAGAACTCATCGCCGCCGCGCATGCGGGCTGTTATGCGATGGTGCCAAGCTTGATGCTCGCCGGTGCGGGTCACCCGGCCAAGCGCCCCGATGTCTCGGCGCGTGTCACGGCTCGACTTTGTTGCACTGCAACGCGACTTCCGAGACGAACGCGCGCTAATGTGAATGCCACCGCCATGACCGCCCGCCGAGCGCCTGCTCGGATGGCAGGCTTCCAGATCGCGGACAGCCATGACGGCTCACCCCAACGCCTTTCGCGCAAGGAGAGTCGCTCATGTCCTACAGCACAGAACAGATCCGCAATGTGGCCCTGGCAGGCCACCCCGGCGCCGGCAAAACAACCTTGTTCGAAGCCCTGCTGCATGCCGGCGGCGCAATCCAGACGGCGGGCAGCATCGAACGCGGCAGCACCTTGTCCGACTTCGACGCCATCGAAAAGGAGCGTGGTCATTCCATCGACTGCGCGATCGCCGGCATCGATCACGCCGCGGCGGGCCAGCCGCTGATTCACGTCAATCTGATCGACACCCCCGGCTATCCCGATTTTCGAGGTCCCACGCTGTCGGCGCTGGCGGCGGTGGAGACCGTCGCGGTGGTGGTCGACGCCGACACCGGCATCGGCTACGGCACCCGGCGGATGATGGAATACGCCGAAGCCCGCAAGCTGTGCCGCGTGATCGTGATCAACAAGATCGATCACGACGGCGCCAAGCTCGGCGCGCTGTTGGATGAATTGCGCGAGACCTTCGGCAGCGAAGTGTTGCCGCTGAACCTGCCCGCCGACGGCGGGAAACGCGTGATCGACTGTTTCGGCATCACCACCGGCGACAGCGACCTCGGTCCGGTGTCCGGCTGGCACCAGAAGATCATCGACCAGGTGGTCGAGATCAACGAAAGGGTGATGGATCATTTTCTCGAAGTCGGCGAGGAAGGTCTCAGCGGTCAGGAACTGCATGATGCCTTCGAGCAGTGCCTGCGCGAAGGTCATCTCGTGCCGGTGTGCTTCGTGTCCGCGCGCACCGG
>JANLSB010000329.1:0-10737 GCA_031362125.1 Lysobacterales bacterium
GGGGGGGGGGGCGGTGACGGCGAGCGTAGGCAGCCCGAAGCATATTGAGCGCTGCGCGCGCGCGCGCCGACATAACCATGCTCTGGTCGCGCTTGGTCGACAGGTGTGGCATGAGGATTGCACCTTCGAAACCGCGATCGCCGAGATCTGCGAAGTCGCCGCCGAGACGCTCGAAGTCGAACGGGTGAATCTCTGGCGCTGCGAGAGCGAGACAGCGCTGCTGCGTTGCATCCATTCCTACGAGCGAGGCGCGCAGAGGCACAATCCGGAGGGCTACGAAGAAACCCTGCCGCTGGTTGGGGCGTACGCGGATCGGCTCGAAGATGTTCGCCTGATCGAAGTCGCCGATGTTGCGATCGATGATGGCCCGGCCACGGACTACGGCTTCCACGAATATCTCCAGCGGTATCGGGTGCAATCCCTGCTCGATGTGCCGGTTCGCGCCGAGGGCGAACTTATCGGCGTCATCTGCCTCGAACATGTCGGCAGCGCGCGGATGTGGACGCCGGAAGACCATGCGTTCGCCGGCAGCATCGGCGACTACGTTGCCGTCGCCTATGAAATTTCTCGGCGCCGCGAGATCGAGAATCGCCTGCGTTTTCTCGAACGTCACGACCCGCACACCAATCTGCCCAACCGCGACCATCTGCTGGAGGTCGCGCACAGCGCGCTGCGTCCGCTGCACGACAACGATACCGGCCTCGCGGTGATCCATCTGCAGATCGACCCGCCCGCCGGCAACGAACAGCTCGACATCGATGGTTTCCACCGGTTTCTGATCGACTGCGCCGAGCATCTGCGCGAACTGACCGCCGACAACGCCTCGCTGGCGAGGGTGCGCGAGGACGCGTTCGCGATCATTCCGCACCGTCATCTGCGCGAGGTCGATGCGTTGGAATTGGCCGAACGCTGCATCGATCTGGTGCAGTCGGATGCGGCGGCACCCACGGGCTATCCCGCGACGGTGACCGCCGGCATCGCGTTTTCGCGCGATCTCGCCGCGCCTTCGGCCGATGCGCTGCTGCGCAATGCCGAAAACGCCAGCTTGGGCGCCCGCGCCAACGGCCTCGGTCGCTGCAAAGTCTTCAATGCAGATCGCCATCGCGATCTGCTCGCGCGCATGCGCACCGAACAGGCGCTGCGCGACGCGTTCGCCGACGGCCAACTGCTGCTGTACTACATGCCGGAAGTCGATCTGCGCGACGGCCACTGGCGCTCCGCCGAAGCGCTGTTGCGCTGGCGCAACGACGACGGCCGCATCGTGCCCGCCGGCGAATTCATCGACGCGGCAGAAAGTTCCGGCTTGATCGTCCGTCTCGGCCGCTGGGTGCTGCTGGAAGCCTGCAACGCGGCGATGCGTTGGCCCACGCGCAACGGTATCGCGCCGATGCTGCGCGTCAACGTCTCGGCGCGACAGTTCGAGGAAGCCGGCCTGGCCGTCGATGTCGACAGCGCCCTGGCCTCGTCGGGGCTGCCGCCGGAGCGACTCTGTCTTGAACTCACCGAAACCATGCTGTTGCGCGACCCCGACGCCGCCGCCAAAACCCTCGCGCGCGTGCGTGCGCTGGGCGTGCACGTAGCATTGGACGATTTCGGCACCGGCCACTGTTCGCTCGGCTATCTGAAGTATTTGCCGATCGACACCATCAAGATCGACCGTGGCTTCACCGCCGGATTGCCGCAGGACCGCGCCGATCTCGCGATCGTCAGAGCACTGGTCGGATTGGCGAAGGATCTCGGCATCGATGTGGTCGGCGAGGGCGTCGAGACTGAAGCGCAGGCGCAGTGCCTGCGCGACTGCGGCGTGGTCGCTGTGCAGGGCTACCTGTATTCGCCGGCGATCGACAACGAGGCATTGATTGCGGGTTTCAGCGCTCAAGGTGCCTAGCGATACAGGGTGCGCCGTGGCGCACATTTTTAGCGACGATCGCAAAGCGGTGCGCCCAGGCGCCCCCTATTGGCCTACCCTGTGCGTCCCAAGCCCGAGGCGGTTTCCATGCGCACCCTCTCCCTGACCTTTGCGTCCGCCTGTCTGTTGAGCGTCACCACCGGCGTCGCGCTTTCCGCCGACCGCGTCACCGGCCAACCGTTCGCGACCCGCAGCGAGGTCTACGCGCCGCATGCGATGGCCGCCACCTCCCAGCCGCTGGCGACGCAGATCGCGCTCGACGTGATGAAGGACGGCGGCAGTGCGATCGACGCCGCGATCGCCGCGAATGCCGCGCTAGGTTTGATGGAGCCCACCGGCAACGGCATCGGCGGCGATCTGTTCGCGATCGTGTGGGATCCGAAGACGAAAAAACTCTACGGCTACAACGGCTCCGGCCGCTCGCCGAAAGCGCTGACGCTTGACGAATTCAAACGTCGCGGCCTGACCGACATACCGGCGCACGGCCCATTGCCGGTGAGCGTGCCGGGCACGATCGACGCGTGGTTCGCGCTGCACGGAAAATTCGGCCGGCGCACGATGGCGCAGAATCTCGCGCCGGCGATCGGATACGCGCGCGAAGGCCATCCGGTGGCGGAAGTCATCGCGTACTACTGGCAACGGAGTGTGCCGGTGTTGTCGAAGTGGCCGGGCTTCAAGGAGCAGTTCACCGTCGACGGAAAACGCGGCCCGCGCAGAGGCGAGACCTGGCGCAACCCGAATCTCGCCAACACGCTGGAGAAGATCGCCAAGGGCGGCCGCGATGCGTTCTACAAGGGCGAGATCGCACGCACCATCGATGCGTATTTCAAGGCCAACGATGGCTTCCTGCGCTATGAAGACCTCGCTGCGCACACCGGCGAATGGGTCGAACCGGTGAGCACCAACTATCGAGGCTACGACGTGTGGGAACTGCCGCCGAACGGGCAGGGCATCGCCGCACTGCAGATCCTCAACCTGCTCGAACCCTACGATCTGAAAAACTACGGCTTCGGCAGCCCGGAACACGTGCACCTGTTCGTCGAAGCGAAGAAGATCGCCTTCGCCGACCGCGCCGCATCGTATGCCGATCCAGATTTCTACAAGGCGCCGGTCGAACGGCTGATCTCGAAAGACTACGCGAAAGCGCGGGGCAAGCTGCTGTCGATGGACAGGGCCGCGCGCAGCGTCGAGCCCGGCATCATTCCGGAATTGAACGAAGGCGACACCATCTACATGACCGTCGCCGACGCCGACGGCATGATGGTGTCGCTGATCCAGTCGAACTATCGCGGCATGGGCAGCGGCATGGCACCGCCGGGGCTGGGCTTCATCTTCCAGGATCGCGGCGAGATGTTCGTGCTGAATAAAGGTCATCCCAACAGCTACGCGCCGGGCAAGCGCCCGTTCCAGACCATCATTCCTGCGTTCGTGACCAAAGACGGCAAGCCGTGGCTGAGTTTCGGCGTGATGGGCGGCGCGATGCAGCCGCAAGGCCATGCGCAGATCATGATGAATCTGATCGACTTCGGCATGAACCTGCAGGAAGCCGGCGACGCGCCGCGGATCCAGCACGACGGCAGCACCGAGCCCACCGGACAAAACACCGCGATGGCCGATGGCGGCGAAGTGGATCTGGAAACCGGCTATCCGATCGAAACCATCCGCGCGCTGATGCGTAAAGGCCACAGCGTGCGTTTCGCCGACGGGCCCTATGGCGGCTATCAGGCGATCATGGTGAATCCGGACGGCGGCTATATCGGCGCCAGCGAATCGCGCAAGGATGGGCAGGCCGCCGGGTATTGAATCTCGAGCGCAGCAGTTGATTTTGTAGGAGCGACGGAAGTCGCGATGAACTACGGACAAGTTTCCACAGCCTGTCGCGACTTCCGTCGCTCCTACAAAAAGCCATCGCGACTTTCGTCGCTCCTACAATTGTCGACGCCATGACTTTCGACGCCTTCGCACTGATCCTCGTCATGCTCGCGCTGGGCTACGCCTTCCAGCGCCTGCGCGTTTTGCCTGACAACGCCGCGCAAACGTTGAATCTTGTCGTGCTTTACGTGTGCCTGCCGGCGGCGGTATTGCGCTATGCACCGCGTCTGCATCTGGAGCCGGCGCTGCTCGGCGTCGCGGCGGTGCCATGGGTGTTGTTGATCGCGACCGTTGCGCTGGTGTCGCTGTGCGCGCGCGCGTTCAAATTCCGCGACGACGAACGCGCGGTGCTGCTGCTCACGGTCGCGCTCGGCAACACCAGCTTTCTCGGCTACCCGCTCACGCGCGCGCTGATCGGCGAGCAGGCGCTGCCGTATGCGGTGATCTACGACCAGTTCGGCCCCTTCCTCATTCTTTCGACGTACGGCCTGTGGGTACTCGCGCGCTACGGCGGCAGCGTGCCCGGTGGAAGCCGGCGTCCGACGCCGCGCGACATCCTGCTGCGGATGCTGAGGTTTCCGCCGCTGTGGGCGCTGATCGTCGGCTTCACGCTGATGCCTGCCGAGCCGCCGCTCTGGATCGCCGGTGCGCTGCAGCGGCTGTCCGATGCGCTGCTGCCGCTGGCGATGCTGACGATCGGCCTGTCGGTGAAGCTCGCACTGCCGCGCGACGAACTCAAACCGCTCGCGACCGGGCTTGTGCTGAAACTCGCGGTGATGCCCGCGATCGCGCTGCTGTTGGTGCCGCTGTTCGGACTGCACGCCGACATGGCCCGCACCACGGTGCTGGAATCGGCGATGCCGTCGATGGTCACTGCCGGTGCGCTCGCCATCTCCCACAATCTCGCCCCACGTCTCGCCGCCGCGATGGTCGGTTACGGGCTGCTGCTGTCGCTGCTGACGCTGCCGCTGTGGGCGCGGCTGCCGATCGGCTAGGATTCGGCAACCCTGTTCGGCCGACGCCCGCATGATCAGCAACGAGATCGATATCGACCACTGGCGACGCGCGCTTGCGGAACGATCGCGGGTTCAGATCCCTGACTTCCTGCAGCCCGCCGCCGCCGTCGCGTTGGCGCGCGAACTGAGCGAAGCGGTGCCGTGGCAGCTCGCCGAGCGCAGTACGGGCGCATCGCGCACCTCGCCGCGCGGCGCCTATCCCGACGATGCCGAATACGCGGGCATCCTGCAGCGTGGCTACGTGCGTGCGGCGGACACGTATCAGTTCGCCTATGACAGCTACATGCTGGTGAAGGCCGGCAAAGAAGGATGGGACCCCGAACTGCTCGTCCAAAGCGTGTTGCAGTTCCTCAATACGCCCGAGTTCATCCACTTCGCGGGCCATCTCGCCAACGATATGCCGATCACCCACGCCAGCGCACAGTGCACCCGTTATCGTCCAGGGCACTATCTGATGCCGCACGAAGATCTGGACGAAGACGAGGGCCGCCGCTACGCCTTCGTCATCAACCTCAGTCGCGAATGGCGGCCGGACTGGGGCGGGCAACTGCAATTTCTCGATGGCGATGGCGGTGTGACCGAAACCTTCCTGCCGCGGTGGAATTCGCTCAGCCTGTTCCGCGTACCGCAGCGGCATCAGGTCACCCTGGTCGCGCCCTGGGCCGCGCAACCGCGGCATGCCATTACCGGCTGGTGGCTGGCGAGGTAGGGCGACGCTCCGGCGATTGCTATATTCCGCTGCGACCGATCCGGGCAGGAGGGGCAGATGTGGAAGCGGATCACCCTCTACGGTGTGCTGCTGGCAGCGGGCACGCTCGCCCTGCAGTGGCTGGACTACCAGTACCTGGCGCGCGCCCACTCGGGCGACATCTACGTTTTCCTGATTGCGGTGGCTTTCCTCGCCCTCGGCGTCTACATCGGTGCGCGGGTCTTGGGCGGCAGCAAGCCCACCCCGTTCGACGGCAACCCGAAGGCGCAGGCCGAACTGGGCATCAGTCCGCGTGAGCTGACGGTCCTGCAGGAAATCGCGGCCGGCCGCTCCAACAAGGAGATCGCCGCGCGACTGAATGTTTCGCCGAACACGGTCAAGACCCACGTCGCGCGGCTGTTCGAGAAACTCGGCGCCAAGCGCCGCACCGACGCCATCCGCAGGGCCCGCGAGTTGGGAATCGTGCCTTGAGGCCCGCCGATTCGGGATGATTGGACCGAAATCATCCTTTCGGGCGATTGCTTAGCGCCGGTTCGGCGGCGTCAATGGCGCCTCCAACCGCTGAAGGGGAGTGAGCGATGTTCAAGAAAATGCTGCTGTGGGGCGTGGTCGCCGGCCTGATCGTCGGCGGCGTGCTGTTCGGCGTCACTGTCGCCAAGGCCGGCAAGCCGCCGTATGGCATGGTTGTTGGCTATCTGATCATGCTGGTCGCCCTGAGCGCGATTTTCGTGGGCGTAAAGCGCCACCGCGATCAGGACCGCGGCGGCGTCATCCGCTTCTGGCCCGCCTTCGGCATGGGCCTGGGCATCAGCTTCATCGCCGGCGTCTTCTATGTACTGGCCTGGGAGGCCGCGATGGCGGTCACCGGCGCGCACTTCGCCACCGACTACGCCAGCATGCTGATCGAGCAGCAGAAGGCCAAAGGCATGGGCGCCGCCGAGCTGGCGAAGTACGTCGCCGAGATGGAACGCTTCAAGGTCCAGTACGCCAACCCCCTGTTCCGCCTGCCGATGACCTTCGCCGAAATCTTCCCCGTCGGCGTGCTGGTGTCGCTGATCTCGGCGGCGCTGCTGCGCAAGAGCAGCTTTCTGCCGGCAAGGGGCTGACGCTTGTGTAGGAGCGGCTTCAGCCGCGATGCCTTCGACGTCCCCCCGGTTTTGAGTAGCAGCGTGTGAAGGGCAGGTCTTGATCCGCCTTTGCAATAAAATCGTTGTCCCATGCCCGAAAACCGCAGACATTTCGCAGTGTCATTCGCGCGTTCGGTTCATATGATGCGGATAGACCCAATCACAAACTGGGGCTCGTAGTGCCCAGACCCAGCAGACCGAATCCTGATCCCGCTAACAAAATTTCTGTAACTCATTGAAAATAAAGTAATTAACAAAGGTTTTTGTGATTGAGGTGTCACGATCAGCATCGAATTACGATGTTGTGTAAATAGGCCATGGAGCAAAATTAGGATGATCACGGAACTGAATAGAGAAATTCTTCGTTTAAGCTCGCTCGGCTTGGTTGAGCACTCTGCAGATCGACGCCAAGCCATACACCACAAGCATGTTGAAGCGTTTTCCGAACAACTGCGGCCGATGATAGAAAGAGCGCTGAAAGAAGAGGCAGATTTCGTTGCAAAAGAGTGGTTTGAACAAGCGGAAAAAATTGCGCTTTGGTTGATCGGGCCGGATGCGGTTGAGGCGTCCAGTGTCTCGCCGGTTTCCGGAGTAGGCCTGCCGCCTATCAGCTCGGGCGCTGATAGTTCTTCGCCCAGTCGACTTTTAAGCACAAGCGCGAGAGAAAGCATCCATGTAAGAGTTTCCGAATCATTGCGTCGGGGCGCGAATGAGGTAACGCAAGACGAGATTGAAGAGCATAGCATTGAGCTTGCGCAATTACTCTTGTCCAACTGGATTGGTGTATTGGAGCAAGCGCTACATGATGCGCCTACGAGGGAGCCAATTGCGCTCGAATTCAAAGCGCTACCGCCACAGGCGGAGCCTAGCCTTCTCAGCCGTGGATGTGAGGCTTTTTCGCTACCTGTCGAAGATTGCATCAAAGCATTGTTGGCTTATCAAGATTGCTTGGCCGGCTCTGATGAGGCCGCTGAACTGTCTGCGAGCATCAAATTACATCGCGCCGTTGATGGGCGCTGGCGTGTGTTACGTAGCGACAGTGAGGATGAACTGTGGCAAGTAATCCCCGCAATAGAGACGCATACGGAAAATAGTGCGGAAGCTGCATATTTGAGGATTTCATATGATATGGCGGATCATCTGGTCTCAAGGATCGTTAGTATGGGTTCGGAACCAGATATCGATGCTCAAACAGTCAAGAAATTAGTTTTTGAAGTTGCGAATCATGCCGTAAAAGAGAGGCAGCGCTGTGCGCGAATGGCCTGTATGAAAAGCGAAAACAAATTTTCGGCAGAATCTTTACGTAATAAAAACATAAGCAAAGGGGCCAGGCTAGCTAAAAATGTTTGCGAGATGGTGCGTGTGGAATGGGGAGAAAGAGCAAGTCCTCGCCGCGCAGGGGGAGTCAAGGTGCCAGATGTCTTGCGTGTGCTCGGCAATCTGAATCCAGCCAATCTCTACTTCGTTTCTTTGCCGGCCACGGAGCTTGTCGAGTGGATGTATATGCAAGACGTAACGGTTTTAGGAGCGGAACGATATAAACCTAATGGCTCCGGCGAAAAATGGGTCCTGGAATCGACGAAAGCGATCGTTGCCGATATCGTGAATATGAATCCAACGCATGACACTCGGTTGCGCTCGTCTCAGGACGTATATCATTCTGACCTAAACTGTGGTGGATCTAGTCAGTTGAGTCACGGCATGACGTAATGCAGTCTTACTTTGCCTATTGCGTCTTGGCCAAAGGCGTACTTCGCTCCGCCCTCATGGGAATAAACGCCGAGACGTAGCATTATGAGCGATGAGTCTTTGAGAGATGCGTAGAATCGCAAAATTTGGGCTTGGCACGATGATGTATCAACAGTTGCTGGAGTGAAGTCTTTGGATGCTGGGGGGTAAGCGCCGATGTTTTCGGCGCGCTTGTTCAGCATCAATGGCCCACCTACTAACTGTAGTTGGTAGTCTCCTAGGCTGGCCTGATGAATGTCGACGACATTTGCGGTATGGCCGTGACTTGGATGCGCTCTGTGCGTATGGCCGGACAGAAACAGATGAAACCACGGACCGAATTCATTAATAACTGGGCCTTCGTTCGAGAATCGACGAATGCATGCTTCGTCGTTCAGTAGGCGCATGATATCAAGGCCATTCTTGTTCGTCTCGTCGGGTTGCCAGGGGAAGGCAAGCGGATGATGAGTCGCTAGAATCCGCAAGCTTTTTCTTGGCGGATATGTTTTGAATCGTGAGTGTAGTGCTTCCAAGCAAGCGGAATCCAGTTCGCCTACTGCGCAAGTATTCTTCTTCACGCCCCAGCATATTGTGTCAGCTGCGAATAGCTCAATGGATGCCGTTCCATCCATGATTTCGATGGTCAATGGATTGGCGCGCCAGTTCACTGGATCCCAACCAGGTTGCGCATGCACGTGTTTTCTTTGATCCGAGATTGCTTCGTGATTCAGCGCAGGAAGTGTTCCAGGCCAAGCGTCATGGTTGCCATAAATGCTAAGATACGGGCAATTACCAAGTGCTTTCGCCCATTGTTGCAGGTACTTTTCGCCTTCGCTGATGGAGCCTGCGTCGCCGAAGGCCGTACGGTCTCCGGTATCAATCAGCCACGTTGGTACTTTAGACCAAAGAGTATCTTTGGCTTTTAAATCTGACAGAAAAGATGCAAATGCGTCCGGTGCCTGCGGGTAGTGCCCCTGCGTACCTTCATCCCACCCCAGAAGATTATGTTTTCGGATTGCACGCAAGGCGGATCGCCTGATGGCCATTCCATCTTTATTCAAAGGATGCATTGGATTAGTGTTTATCGTTTTCACATGCAGATCGCTGACATGCACGATTTGAAGTACTGGCTTATAACCATTTTCCATGTTTAATTGTCCTTTATTTTTTCTTATGTAAATTGATACCGTGATTTTTGAGCAATAGATGTCGCATTCGTTGCCTCAGACGACTTAGCTGTTGTCTTTGCGCGTCGGTCAACGGTCGATGGCCGATGACCTCAGAAGAAAAATCCATTCTTAGAAGTAATTCACGTTCTTCTTTAGGTAGGCCAGACAAAACGGAAACGATTGCCTTCAGCAATTCGAAGTATTCGGCCGATTTGGAGGGCTCGCTATCGCCATCGAGAACATTCAGTCCCGCTTCGGTTGCCGGCTCGTCGTCACCAGTGCTCGTCCAGCTACGGGCGGGATCTCGGAACATATCTGCTACACGTCGTTGCAGTATGCGAAATCCGACTTGCCTGACTTCTTCGGTATAGTTTTTGGATTGATGATTCGAAGCCCAGTAAAGTAGATCAGCGCTAGTTTGCTGGACAAGATCGCCGTGAGCGTTCGCTAGAGCAGGATGTTTTATTCGCAACCAAGACAGCCATGCTTCCTGCATTGCAGGAAGCCGGTCTCCAAGTGCGCTAGTGGGTAGAGTTTTCCCCATTTCAGAAGCATCGCATAAGCATGCCTGCGATGCATGGCGCCGATAGTGATGCTGCACTCTGCAGGCATTAGAACCTTAGAGCAATACGAGTTCAGAATTCGGCCTTTGACCTTGTTCAAGAACCCATCTGTGATATACGAAAATTAGATATTCTATATTTGGATCAATAGGTTATCTAATGATTAGCCTTGGAGTAGTCAGCGTAGAGATACCCAGTCAATCCAAATGGGATAGTCGATAGGATTTGTCTATGACGCATGTGATCTTTCGGCAGCTTCATCTTTAGCAGTGATGTGTATGCCAGCTTTGTTCAATCCGCCGGTACCGTCCGCGCAGAGGCCCACTCCCGCAGTTCGTTGACCTGCTCCGCCATCAACACCGACAGCGGCCGGGTATTCTTCAGCTCCGCACGCAGCTGGAATTCGCTGAGCGGCTGATGCACCGCATGCGCGGCATACAGCGCGGCGACGACGACCTGTTCGATCTCCGCGCCGGAGAACCCATCGGACGCATTCGCCAACGCCGGCAAATCGAAGCCTTCGATCCCCACGCTGCGGCGGCGCAGATGCAGTGCAAACAGTTCGACGCGCGATTCGGCAGTGGGCAGGTCGACGAAGAAGATCTCATCGAAGCGGCCCTTGCGCAGCAGTTCGGCGGGGAGGT
>JANLSB010000335.1:0-3425 GCA_031362125.1 Lysobacterales bacterium
GAATCGCCGGTCGATGCGGTCGCCGCGGCGATCGAGGTGGTTGGCGCGGTGGTGGTGTCCGAGCGCGTCCTGTCGGGTGGCAGCGCGGTCGAGGCGTCGATCGATGCGGTCGCCGCGCCGGTCCCAGGCGCGTTCGATGCGATGGCCGGAATGGCCATCCGCAATCGGCGCGCGACGGTGCGCGTCGGCGCTGCCGGCATAAACGAGGGCGGACAGGGACAAGACAAGCCAGGTCATGGATTTCATCGTGCCGATTCCTTTGGTTGGGGGCAAGGATGAAAACGCCGGCCAAGCCGATCGGTTGACCTATGGCGCGATGGGTTGGGCCTGCGGTTATGATGGGGCGGCAACGATGCCGGGGAGGCTTGCGCCGATGGATGGGTTTCTCGCGCTTTACGTATTCATGCTGGCCGCCTTCACGGGCTACGAGATCATTGGCCGCGTGCCGGTCATCCTGCACACACCCCTGATGTCCGGGTCCAACTTCGTGCATGGCATCGTGCTGGTAGGCGCGATGGTCGTCCTGGGCCACGCCGACAGCAGTGTCGAACGGATCATAGGCTTCGTCGCGGTGCTGCTGGGCGCGGGCAACGCAGCCGGCGGCTACGTGGTGACCGAGCGCATGCTGGATATGTTCAAGTCTTCCAAGAAGCCCGACGCCAAATCCAGCGGCAAGCCGGGAGACAAGGCATGAATTTCACCACCGAAGAAGTGCTGCTGTTGCTGGTCAAGACCAGCTACCTCGTCGCCGCCACCCTGTTCCTGCTTGGCCTGCAGCGCATGGCCTCGCCGAAGACCGCGCGCAGCGGCATCCAGTGGGCCGGCGTGGGCATGCTCATCGCCACCATCGCCACGCTGTTCCTGCCCGGTCTGCACAACATCGGCCTCATCGTCGCCGGCATCGTCATCGGTACCGCCGCCAACTGGTACTGGGGCAAGAAAGTCGCACTCACCGACATGCCGCAGATGGTCGCGCTGTTCAACGGCATGGGCGGCGGTTCCGCTGCGGCCATCGGCGCGGTCGAATTGTTCAAGTATTCCGCCGCAGGCCATGCGCCCAATTACTGGACCCTGGCGCTGGCGGTGATCGGCGCGCTGATCGGCGCGGTCTCGCTGACCGGCTCCATCATCGCCTGGGCCAAGCTCGACGGCCGCATGGACAAGCGCTACACCTTCCCCGGCCAGCAGGTCGTCAACGCGGTGGTCGGCATCGCGGCGGTCGTGCTCGGCGCCATGGCGGTGCACACATTGGAAGTGCCATACATCGTCGCCTTCTTCGCCGCCGCACTGGCGCTGGGCGTGCTGATGACCCTGCCCATCGGCGGCGCCGACATGCCGGTGGTCATCTCGCTGTACAACGCCTTCACCGGCCTCGCGGTCGCGTTCGAAGGTTACGTGCTGGGCAACGAAGCCCTGATCATCGCCGGCATGATGGTCGGCGCCGCAGGCATCCTGCTCACGCGGCTGATGGCGAAGGCGATGAACCGCTCGATCAGCTCGGTGCTGTTCTCCAACTTCGGCGCCACCGGCGAAGCAGCGGCCATCGAAGGCAGCCAGAAACCCATCGACGCCAGCGACGTGGCCGCGATGATGGCCTTCGCCGAACGCGTGGTGATCGTGCCCGGCTACGGCCTCGCGGTCGCGCAGGCGCAGCACAAGATCTGGGAACTCAGTCAGCGGTTGATCGAACGCGGCGTGAAAGTGAAATTCGCGATTCATCCTGTTGCGGGCCGCATGCCCGGGCATATGAACGTGCTGCTGGCCGAAGCCGGTGTGCCCTACGACCTGATTGTCGACATGGAAGACATCAACCCCGAGTTCGCCAACACCGATGTGTCGTTGGTGATCGGTGCGAATGACGTGGTGAACCCGGTTGCGAAGACCGACCCGGCTTCACCGATCTACGGCATGCCGATTCTGGATGTTGTGAATTCAAAGAACACCATTGTGATCAAGCGCGGCAAGGGCACGGGGTTCGCGGGGATCGAGAATGCGCTGTTTTATGCGGATAACACCCGGATGCTGTATGGAGATGGGGCGGAGATGGCGAGCCAGCTGGTGAGTGAGTTGAAGGCGTTGGATGGGGGGCATTGAAATGATTGATATGCCACACGTAGCCCGGGTAGAGCGTAGCGGTATTTAACGGCACAGCCGGTCAACCCGGGGCTGTTCGCGGTAAGTTGTGATTGCCATAGCTTATTTTGTGTAGTGCGCAAAAAACGAAACCTGCAATAAATTGTGATGATTTCCGCCAAGAGCCCCGGGTTGACCGGCTGCGCCGTTGAAAACCGGTTTTGCCTCTACCCGGGCTACGCCATTACCATAGGGTGATCTCAATTCATGGCAATACAGGTGTCAAATGCCGTTATGGAGGCGATGGGATTTTCCGAATGGCCTGAAGGGTTGGATGTAACCGCATCTTTTCATGCTCTGCATGTTTACGAGGTGCAGGGTATTGCGATGACAGACGCTAGTGTTATGCCGTTCGATGGCGTTGCATGCAGCACACCCTATCGTGCTTGCATCGGTTCTAGCCTAAATGCGATCAGTCAAGCGCTTCTGCAGGATGATTTCTGTAAGTCTGAAGAAGAGTGGCAAAAAGAGAAGTCGGCCACTCCTCCTTACCTAGTTGTTCACTTTGGCCCGATCGGACCATTCTCAGCAACTGGCGATTTCATTATGCGAAACGAAAATGAGATAACGACCTACTCCAGTTTTCGTGAGGCGAGATTCGATCTTGGAAGCATGGCGGATAAATCGCTTGCATCAATATCCACGTCAGTTTCAGTTGCTTTTCATGGTTTAGCGCATGATGTTCGATTCTTGTATCGAGACCGAGCCGTTTTTGGCATTACAGATGACGGGTGTACGGTGCACGATATTTGGTTTCAAGCTTCGGCATCTGGTTATGGTTCGTCTTGGTTAGCGCGAGATGAAGTTGAGAGTCGACTGAAGTCTGGCTTGGAATTTTCTTCGAAGATTCATGAGAAATACTCGAAATTCATGCGTCTTGCGGCTGATGAATCTGACAGTCTCAAGAAATTTTTGTACTACTTTCTTGCCATGGAAGTGATGGTGCATAGTGTGTTCAAGGCTAATAGAAAACGCATTGATTACGATGCAGTTGGCAGCCTTCCTGTGCATGCGCCAACTACAGCTCAGTTTTTTTTGACTGTGCAGAATAAAAATAATGGTTTTAAAAATCTCAAGGATCGCTTTGTTTGCTGCCTGCTTTTCGAATGGACGCATTTAAACGATGAGGATTTCATGGCATTCAGTTCTGTAAAAAAAGGACGCGATGAGATCGCGCATGGAGAAATCTCTAATCCCCCTGAAATCATTGTCCTTGCGGCGGAAAGGCTGGCTTTGAAATTGGGGTTTTTAGAAAACAGGGGTTAGCAAGTAGGGTGGGGTGAGCGCAGCGA
>JANLSB010000337.1:0-5454 GCA_031362125.1 Lysobacterales bacterium
CAAGGCGATGGCCGTCTGGTCTCCGGGATTGCCGCAACCCGGGTTGCCTCCACCTTTGCTTGTGTACGGCTACGGCGTGGGCAGATTCTTCGATACATCCCGTCCAGCCAATGCCACGATGAAATGGAACATCGTCTACCGGTATGGCGCTACCAACAAGGGCACGAGCTTCGGCTACACCACTTATATGGTTGTCGGAACGAAAGCCGATGTCGTCACCCGGATGGCTCAGCTCTACGCCGCCTGGAAAGCCGGAACGCTCTGACGGAGCGCGATAAACGCACGCTTTGTCCGGTTTCGCTTCCCGTACGGCTCGACTGCACCGGCGCTGCCGCCTCAGCGCGCGGGGCGGCGATTTGCGTATCAATCATCTGTTCGTGATCGCTTCATGAGCCACAAGGCGAGGTCTCGAATGCGTTTGATCGCATCGAAGGGGCAAGGTGGGGCTGTGGTCGACTGATTTCCGCACGGCAGCACATTTGGCGGGATCTCGGCCGCGCCGCCTTTCCGCGCTTCATCACCACGGGCATTCGAACACCACGAAAGCCTGAAGACATAGGACCGACAACATGGATCTCCAAAAATTCTTCTTGCTTGCGGCGACGGGGGCGGCGGTTGCTTGCTCCACGCTGCCTTCGGCGGCCTGGTCCGCAGAGCTGCGCACCGCTCGAAAGCCCATCGCAGGGCGTTACATCGTGGTGTTGAAACCGGATATCGCACGCCTTTCCAACGAAACCGGCGCAAGAGCGCTGGTGCCGGCTCTCGCCCGGGAGATCGCCGCAAGCCATCGCGCCAGACTCCGTCACAGCTATCAGCGGGTCTTGCGCGGCTTTGCGGTGGAGGCCGACGATGCCGCGCTCGCCAAACTGCTGGCCGACCCGCGTGTTGCGTATGTCGAAGAAGACGGCAAGGTGTCCGTCGCCCAATTCCAGGCCGGAGCGACCTGGGGCCTGGACCGTATCGACCAGCGCAATCTGCCGCTGGATTCGACCTACAGGTACAGCACCACGGCGTCGAATGTGCACGCCTACATCATCGATAGCGGCGTTCACCCGACCCACAACGAGTTCATCGGCAGGATCGGCAATGGATACAGCGCCATCAACGATGGGGTGGGCTGGGGCGATTGCAACGGCCACGGGACCCACGTCGCCGGTATTTTGGCGGGCAGTACGTGGGGGGTCGCGAAATCGGCGATCGTGCATCCGGTCCGCGTCTTCGATTGCGCAGGAAACGGCAACACATCCACGCTCATTGCCGGTATCGACTGGGTTGCGGGCAATCGCCAGTTGCCGGCAGTCGCGAACATGAGCTTGATCGCTGGCGCCAGTAACGCAGTCGACGCGGCAGTCGACAACTTGATTCGGAGCGGGGTGGTCGCCGTGGTCGCGGCTGGCAATTTCAGCGATGACGCCTGCCAGTACTCGCCGGCCCGAGTGCCCAATGCGATCACGGTCGGCGCGACCGATTCCAACGACAACCGGGGGGACTACTCCAACCACGGCAATTGTCTGGACATGTTCGCGCCGGGCTCACGCATCATGTCATCGTTTCACTACGACAATGCTGCGGCGGGCGAACTGACCGGAACGTCGATGGCCGCACCGCATGTGGCTGGTGCGGCGGCCTTGCAACTGGCGATCAATCCGACCGCAAGACCGGCAGAGATCGCGAATGCGTTGATCGACGCATCCACGCCGAACAAGGTGGGAAATCCAGTCGCTGGCTCGCCGAACCGGCTGTTGTACTCGTTGAGCGTCGGCACGCGGAAAATCTTCGAGCAGACCGACGCCAGCGGGAAAGTGACGATCGCCGTTTTTGAGCGAACCTCGGAGGAGGCGCTGGGCCACAACATCAATTTCGCGATCAGGGTTCCCGACGACTACGTGGTGATCGGCGGCGGTGGAGAAGGCAAGAATGCGCCGGAAGGCAATCTTTTGACCGCCTCGTATCCCAACGCCAATCTCACCGCGTGGCTGGTTTCAACCAAAGACCATCTGAAGGCGGATCCCGTTGCGGTCCGTGGCTGGGCGATCGGCCTCAAGGTGGCCGGACTGACGCCCACACAGTTGCGCAGTAATCTCACCGTCACCAATGCCACCAGCAGTAACACCTCCACACCAGATGTGACTGCATCGCTGCCATCGTTGGGTTACGTGCTGGTAGGCGGCGGATTCAAGGTGGACGGCGGCGACCCCGGCAACATGGGCACCGCATCCGCACCGTCTGGCAGCTTGGGCTGGCGCGCCAGATCGAAGGACCACGTCGTAGTCCCCTCGCCAGCCACCACGACCGCCTATGCGATCGGTCTGCGTCGGCGAATCCTGGGGGTGGGCAGGCTGGAATCGAGTGTCAGCTCGACGCTGTCCGGTGTGGCAAATCATCCGACGGCGACGGTGAGCACTCCGGCCGGTTATGCCCTTGCCGGTTGTGGTGCATTCGTGAACTGGAGCGGTGTTGGCAGCCTTCTGTGGCAGATCCAACCGATGGTGGTTGGTGGCGGGCGGACGGGTTGCAGCGCTTCGGCCAAAGATCACATTCAGCAGAGCACCGCTTCGATCTACGGTTACGCCATCGGCCTGCGCGGGTTCTGATTCGGACTGATGTTGCTTCGGCGATAGCGGTTGGGAGATGGGTCAGAGTGAAGTTCCTATCCATCGAAACTTCACTCTGACCCGAATAATCTGTGCCGCCCTCGAAGTCGCGCATCGTCGTTGATGCAATGCACAACAAAGCGGCTGGAATTCACCAAAAACCGTAATAAATCTTCACTTCCGTGGTCCGGATTCGCCGGCGGTGGCGTTCTGAGCGAAAACGTGACAGTAATGACCCGCCGGGTCGATGCAGATCGACCGTAGGATTTGATTCGCCCCCAGGGGATGGCGGCGCAAGGACGACGTTCGAATCGGCATCGACTTGCGGTTGCGAAAGCGACGAAGACTGTCGACACCATGGACGGCAAAGCCCGGAGGCGGCGCCATGCCGTCGATGCCTCGAACCCGCAAAAAGGAAACGACAACCACAGCAGGACCTGCAGAACGGACCATGCGCCATCACGCATCGACACCGCTACGCGCCTGCGCTGTGCCGCCTTTCTTCGCATTGCTTTGCAGGTGCTGCGCGATCGTCGGTCGCAGACGCACGGAAAGTCACCTATCACACATCACAAAAGGACTCAGCAGATGAAACCGTTACGAATGAATGGCATCCGCATGTTGACCACAGCGATGATCGTATCGTTGTTCGCCACCGCCGCCCTTTCAGCAGAGCGTGTCGTCAGCGTTGCGGTCGACCGCACCCGCGGCGCCGACCAGGCCGTCGACTATTCCAGACTCATGAATCACGGCCCCTGGGACGATCGCAATTACCAATTGACCGCGAAGGACATCGCGCTGCTCGGCGATGAAGATGCGAAGTTGGACGACCCCATCCCCGCGTTTTTCCGGGTCGAACTGCGCAAGAAGATCAAGATGGACCTGGTGCACTACCCGATGAGTGCCCTGAACATCTATCTGCAGAAATACGGCGGCTACAGGATCGATGGCGTGACCCATCGGAACATCCGCGCGATCGGTGGCAACCGTTTCCAGATCCTGACCCGCGAAGGCGAAGAGCGTTCGCCCGCCCAGGATATCTTTCCGAACTTCACCGGCGGCGAGCGCCGCGTGACCACGCCGGCCGGCGCCGCCGAATCCGCGGTCGCGGTGAATCCGGTCAACACTGCGCTGGTGATCGCCGGCACCAACGGCCCCGGCGGCGGCCAGAGAATGTGGCGATCCAGCGACGGCGGCGTCACTTGGCTGAGTTCCGGTGCGATCCCTGACGTCTGCTGCGACCCGACCGTGGCCTGGTCGCCGGACGGCACCGTCGGTTACACCTCAAGTCTGTCGTTCAACAATGCGGCGGGCTCGATCCGCTTCTATCGTTCCACCGACAATGGCGCCACTTGGGTCAAGACCGCCAATCTGTCGGTCACCAGCGGCGCCGACAAGGAGTTCATCCATGTCGACGTGCATCCGACCTCGCCGTTCCGGGGCAATGTCTACGAATCGTGGCACGAGGCCAACATCCAGAAGTTCAGCCGGTCGACCGACAACGGCCTGACCTTCTCGACCAAGGTCACCCTCGATGCTTCCAACCGCGGTATCGGCAGCGATCTCACCACCGACACCAACGGCAATCTGTATTTCTTCTACGCGACCTTCGACACCAGCACGTTCCCGAAGCAGATCCGGGTGGTCAAATCGACCAACGGCGGCGTGAGCTTCGGTGCCGGCTCGACCGTCGGCACCAACAACGGCAGCTTCAACTTCGCGATTCCGTCGTTCGAGACGCGCAAAGTGCCGATCATCGTTTCGGCCGACACCGATCGTTCCGGCGGCACCTTCACCAACACCGTGTATGCGACGTGGACGGACAACAACAACGCGACCAGTGCGACCGTCGCCAACAACCATGCCATCGTCAAGGTGGCGCGGTCGCGAGACGGCGGCGCGACTTGGCAGATCAGCAATCCGCATGCGACCAGCGATGTGAATTCGGTCGACCGCTTCAATCCCTGGCTCTCGGTCGACAATCAGGGCCGTGTCCATGTGATCTACTACGACACGCGCAACAGCGTGGCCCGCAGCGGGACCGATCTGTATCACTCCGTCTCCAGCGACGGCGGCGTGACCTGGACGGCGCGTCGGCTCACGGCGGTCACGTCGATCAACAACACCGACAGTTTCGAGTGGGGCGACTACAACGGCCTGGACGTGATCGGCCGCGACATCATCGCGGTCTATACCGACAATCGCGATGAAACTGGCGGTACCGCCCAGTCGAAGGATGTCTATTCGATCGGCTTCGATACGGGCGCAGGCGGCGGCAACGTACCGCCCGCAGCCAACTTCAGTTCCAGCACCAGCGGCCTGACCGTCAACTTCACCGACACCTCGACCGACAGCGATGGCAGCATCGCATCGCGCGCCTGGAATTTCGGCGACGGCACCACCTCCACCGCGACCAACCCGAGCAAGACCTACGCGGCTGCCGGCACCTACACGGTCGCGCTGACCGTGACCGACAACGGCGGTGCCAGCAACACCAGGACCAGCCCGGTCACCGTCTCCACCGGCGGTGTGCAGACCTATACCAACGGCACCGACTTCGCGATCAACGACAACGCCACGGTGAGCAGCCCGATCGTCGTCAGCGGCCGCACCGGCAACGCACCAGCCAGCACCCCGGTGGCGGTCAACATCATCCACACCTACATCGGTGATCTGAAGGTCGACCTGTTGGCGCCGGACGGCAGCGTATACGTGCTGCACAACCGCACCGGCGGCAGCGCCGACAACATCATCCAGACCTATACCGTCAATCTGACGACCGAAGCGTTGAACGGCACCTGGAATCTCCGCGTGAACGACAACGCCAATGTCGACACCGGCCGTATCGACAGCTGGAGCA
>JANLSB010000345.1:0-3051 GCA_031362125.1 Lysobacterales bacterium
CCTCGGGCAATTCAGGCATCAGGCGCCCGCATCGGCAAACGCGTATTCGTCTTCTGCGACGATCGCGCCGCTGGCGACCTCGAGCTCGCCCCAGTTCGTGCCGGTCTTGATGTCGATTTTGAGCGGTACCACGAGATCGAGCGATATCGGCATCACGCGAAGCGCCATCTCGCGCACGATCTCGATCTCAGCGCGCGGGCCTTCGAAGATCAGCTCGTCGTGCACTTGCAGGATCATGCGCGACTTGAGTCCGCGCGCTGCGATCTCATCATCGATGCGGTTCATCGCGACCTTGATGATGTCGCTCGCGGTGCCCTGAACCGGCATGTTGATCGCCATCCGCTCGCCCGACGATCGGATCTGGAAGTTCTGCGACTTGATCTCGGGAATGTACCTACGCCGACCCATCATCGTCTCCGCATAGCCGAGCGTCCGGCAGCTCTCCGTCGCTCCATCACGCCATGCGCGCACCCGCTCGTACTTCCCGAAATAGCGACGGATAAACGTCGCCGCCTCTTCGCGCGGGATGCGCTCCTTCGTCGAGAGTCCGTACTCGCTGAGTCCGTACAGCACGCCGAAGTTGAACACCTTCGCGCGACGGCGCATCTCGCTCGTCACCTCGTCGGGCGGCACGTTGAAGACATTCGCCGCGGTCGCTGCGTGGATGTCCTCGTCCGAGAGAAACGCATCGATCAGCGCCGGATCCTGGCTCAGATGCGCCATGATCCGCAGCTCGATCTGCGAGTAGTCGCAGGCCACCAGCTTACGACCCTTGGGCGCGATGAAGGCCTTGCGGATGCGGCGGCCGTCGTCGGTGCGGATCGGAATATTCTGCAGATTCGGATCGGTGGACGACAGACGGCCGGTGGCGGCGCCGGCCTGGTGGTAACTGGTGTGCACGCGGCCGGTGTCGTGGTTGATCATCTCCGGCAGTTTGTCGGTGTAGGTGCTGCGCAGTTTCGCGAGGCTGCGATAGTCGAGGATGATCCGCGGCAGTTCGTGCTGGTCGGCGATCGCTTCCAGCGCTTCCTCATTGGTCGACGGCTGCCCGGTCGGCGTTTTCACCAGCGCAGGCAGCTTCAGTTCGTCGAACAGCAGCGCCTGCAGCTGCTTCGGCGAATCGAGATTGAAGCTGCGGCCCGCGAGTTCGGTCGCCTTCTGCTGCGCGGCAAGCATCCGCCGCGACAAGTCCACACTTTGACGGCGCAGTTCGTCGGCATCGATCAGGATGCCGTTGGCCTCCATCCGCGCCAGCACCGGCACCAGCGGAATTTCGATCTCGCGGTAGACCTGCTCCAACGCCGGAATGGTCGCCAGCTTCGTCGACAGCACGCGATGCAGGCGGAGGGTGATATCGGCGTCTTCGGCGGCATAGCCGGTGGCGTCGTCGATCGCGACTTCCGAGAACGGAATCTGCTTCGCGCCCTTGCCGGCCACGTCTTCGAACTTGATGGTGTCGTAGCCGAGATAGCGTTTGGCCAGCGAGTCCATGTCGTGGCGGGTCGCGCTGGAGTTCCAGATGAAACTTTCGAGCATGGTGTCGTCGGTGTAACCGTCGACGTTCACGCCGTGGCGGCGCAGCACATGGATGTCGTACTTGCCGTGCTGGCCGAGCTTGCGGTGCTGCTTGCTTTCCAGCAGATGCCTCAGCGCTTCGAGCGTTTCGCGCAGATCCAGCTGCGCAGGCGCGCCGGGGTAGGTGTGACCGACGGGGATGTAGCAGCCGCTGCCGGGTTCGGTGGAAAAGCTCAGCCCGACCAGATTCGCCTGCATCGCGTCGAGCGCATCGGTTTCGGTGTCGAACGCGAACTCGTCGGCAGCCTTGAGTTTGACGATCCACGCGTCGAGCTGTTCGCGGGTCTGTATGGTCTCGTACGTGCCTTTCTCGGCCAATGCGGGATCCAGGCTGTCTTCCACCGCCACCACGGTGCTGCGCGCATAGCCAGCCTGCGTGCTGCGCAGGCTGGTGCGTTCACCGCCTGTCGATGAACCGGGATTGCCGCCATTGCCGTCGAGTTCCTTCAGTGCATGGTTGAAGCCGTAGCGCGCATAGAGCTTGCGCAGATCCTCGACGTGACGTTCGCGCAGGGCGAGCGTGGTCGGGCCACCGTCGAGCGCGACATCGAGCTTGATCGTGGTCAGCTGGCGGTTCAGCGGCAGTCGTGGCAGCGCCTCGCGCAGGTTCTCGCCGATCTTGCCCTTGATCGCATCGGCATTCGCGATCACGTTCTCCAGCGTGCCGTATTCGGCCAGCCATTTCGCCGCGGTCTTCGGCCCGCACTTGTCGACGCCGGGGATGTTGTCGACGCTGTCGCCCATCAGGGCCAGGAAATCGACGATCTGGTCGGCGCGCACGCCGAACTTCTCGATCACCGCCGCGTCGCTGTCCAGCCGGCTGCCGCTCATCGTGTTCACCAGCGACAAATGTGGGCGGACGAGCTGGGCGAAGTCCTTGTCGCTGGTGGAAATGGTGACGTCGAGGCCTTGGGTGGCGCCCTGCACCGCGAGCGTGCCGATCACGTCGTCGGCTTCCACGCCCGGCACCCGCAGGATCGGCAGCCCCAGTGCGGCGACGATCTCCATCATCGGCTCGATCTGCGCCCGCAGATCGCCGGGCATCGGCGGACGATTGGCCTTGTACTGCGGGTCCAGATCATCGCGGAAGGTCGGGCCCGAGGCATCGACCACGAAGGCGATGTACTCCGGCTTTTCCTTGATGTGCCCGCGCAGCATGTTGACGATGCCGAACAGCGCGCCAGTGGGCTCGCCCTGGGCGTTGCTCAGCGGCGGCAGCGCGTGGAAGGCGCGATAGAGATAGGAGGAACCGTCGATCAGTACGAGTCGTGTCATGGGCGGATTCTACTCCGCGTCTCCGGATGCCCGAACCGCCACCGCCGGCACGGATGATTCACACCCGGCGGGGCATACTCGACGCCCCACTGCTGGAGACCGCCATGCGCCGCATGCATTCGTTCGCGCTGCCCCTGATGCTTGTGCTCGGCGGCTGCGCCACCACCGGTGGCTCCCCGGCCACCGCTGAAATCCCCCCCG
>JANLSB010000433.1:0-2184 GCA_031362125.1 Lysobacterales bacterium
CGCAGCGCCACTGGCGGCGTACGTCGTTTGCGCATCGCGCGGCGTTCTGCAGCGCCGCAGTCGACGCGATGCTGTCGATGCGCGATGCCATCGCCCCCGAACTGGCCTGGCAGATGGGTCGACCGGTGCGTTACGGCGCCGGCGAGCTGCGCGGCTTCGAAGAACGCGCGCGGCATATGATCGCGATCGCCCCAGATGCGTTGGCCGATATCGACGTCGGCGACAAGCCCGGCTTCAAGCGCAGCATCCGTCGTACGCCGCTCGGCACCGTGCTGGTGATCGCGCCTTGGAATTATCCGTATCTGACCGCAGTGAATTCGATCGTGCCGGCGCTGATGGCCGGCAATGCGGTGATCCTCAAGCACGCGGCGCAGACCCTGCTGGTGGGCGAACGATTCGCGCGCGCCTTCGAAATCGCCGGTCTGCCCACCGGGTTGTTCCAGAATCTGCTGATGGATCATGCCCAGACCGCACGCATGATCGGCTCCGGCCGCGTGCAGCAGGTGAATTTCACCGGCTCGGTCGCCGGCGGGCGCGCGATCGAAGCCGCCGCCAACGGCAATTTCCTCGGCGTCGGCCTCGAACTCGGCGGCAAGGATCCGGCCTATGTACGCGCCGACGCCGACCTCGCCTTCGCGGTCGAGAACCTCGTCGACGGCAGCTTCTTCAATTCCGGGCAGAGCTGCTGCGGCATCGAACGCATCTATGTGGATCGCGGCATCTATGCTGAATTCGTCGAACGCTTCGCCGAGCTGACCCGCGGCTATGTGCTCGGCAATCCGCTGGAGCAGGCGACCACACTCGGGCCGCTGGTGAAAACCGCGAGCGCCGATTTCGTGCGCGGCCAGATCGCTGACGCGACCGGCAAAGGCGCGAGATCACTGGTCGACCCGAAACACTTCGCAGCGGATGCGCCGGGTACGCCGTACATGGCTCCGCAGGTGCTGATCGACGTCGATCATTCGATGTCGGTGATGAGCGAAGAAAGTTTCGGCCCGGTGGTCGGCATCATGCCGGTCGACGACGACGCCCAGGCGATCGCGCTGATGAACGACAGCCCCTACGGACTGACCGCTTCGATCTGGAGCGCCGATCTGCAGGCCGCCGAACGCATCGGCGATGAGCTCGACACCGGCACGGTGTTCATGAACCGCTGCGATTATCTCGATCCAGCGCTGGCCTGGACCGGCGTGAAACACACCGGCCGCGGCGCGACGCTCTCAAGCATCGGCTACGAGACCCTGACCCGTCCAAAATCCTTCCATCTTCGCTACGAGATACCTGCATGAGCGTGCGCGCCAACTGGAATTACCCCACCGCCGTGCGCTTCGGCGCGGGCCGCATCGCCGAGCTGGCCGAGTGCTGTCTGGCGCACGGCATCCGCAAGCCTCTGCTGGTCACCGACGCTGGGCTGGCGAGCGCACCGATCACGCGCAGCGCGCTGGCCGCACTGCGCGGCGCCGGCCTGGATGCCGCGCTGTTCGCCGATCTCAAACCCAATCCGGTCGAGGCCAATCTCAACGCAGGCCTGCTGGCGTATCGCAACGGCGACCACGACGGCGTGGTCGCGTTCGGCGGCGGCAGCGGGCTGGACACCGGAAAACTCATCGCCTTCATGAGCAGACAGTCGCGGCCGATCTGGGATTTCGAGGACATCGGCGACTGGTGGACGCGCGCCGACCCAGAGGGCATCGCGCCGATCATCGCGGTGCCGACCACCGCCGGCACCGGTTCGGAAGTCGGCCGCGCGGGCGTGCTCACCGACGAGGTCACCCATACCAAGAAGATCATCTTCCATCCGAAGATGATGCCGCGGGTGGTGATCTGCGACCCCGAACTCACGGTCGGCATGCCCGCGAAGATCACCGTCGGTACCGGCATGGACGCACTGTCGCACTGTCTCGAAGCCTACTGCGCACCCGGCTACCACCCGATGGCCGACGGTATCGCGGTGGAAGGCATGCGCCTGGTCAAACAGGCGCTGCCGCGGGTGTACGCAAAGGCCGACGACATCGATGCGCGCGGCGACATGATGGCCGCCGCAGCGATGGGCGCGACCGCGTTCCAGAAAGGTCTTGGCGGCATGCATGCGCTGTCGCACCCGGTCGGTGCGCTGTTCGACACCCACCACGGCATGACCAACGCGGTGTTCATGCCCTACGTGCTGGCGTTCAACCGCAGCGC
>JANLSB010000454.1:0-2982 GCA_031362125.1 Lysobacterales bacterium
CGAAGCGGTGCAGCGCGGCGTCCTGCGCTTCCCTGGCACTGCGGGTTTGCTCCGCAAGCCCCTGCTGCATGGCGGCAAGCTGGGTGCGGAAGGAGTCGATCTGCTCGTTCTGCGTGCGCGCCACATCGCCCGATTGCGCCAGCAGGGCCTGCTGCATCGACGACAAGTTCGCGGCCAGTTCCTGGCGCGTGCCGCGCGCACTGTCTTGCACGTCGCCGCGCAGGTTGCGCTCCAAACGCTCGGCGCCGTCGGTATCGGCGCGGTGCAGCGTCAGCCACAACAAAAGCACCACCGCCAGGCCCAGCAATACGAGCTGGGCGATCGAGATCCAGGAAGGCATGCCGGGATTGTCGCCGCAGGCGGCGGGGTCAGCCGGAGGTCGAATCGACAGCCGAGCTGCTACCGAACAGACCTTCGACGCGCGGCAGGGGCACCTGGACCGTTACGATGAAGAACCACCGTTCTTGGGAACCAGATGCTCTGGAATGCACAACCCTGTGCGTTCATCGTCCCAGGCCACCGCACTCATTCGCCAGCCGCCGGGTGTTGAGACAAACTGCGTAGAAATCACGCCCCGAGCCTCAAACGGAACACCCTTCATCGTGCCCGACTTCTCGTAGGCGCTGAAGCGCTGGGCGGAGGTGCCAAAGATTTGCGTCGACTCAGAAAGCTCCGCCTCTCGAAAGCGCGTCAGATCGCCCGCATTCGCCATGGCGAAGCGAGGCACGATAAAGTGAGAAACACCCGAGACTTCCGGTCTTGTGCTCGTGTTCTTTGCGAGAAGACCCGCGTCGATGAACAGCCCGCGGATGTTCTCGTACGGCGGAACTTCACCGGGTTCGAATGAGACAGCTCGAAAGAATTCGGACGTCAAATGATCGAGCTGCGCCTTCACGCCCGCGTACTCCGATCGGCTCATGGATCACCTCACCTCCGCGCCTGAGTGCGGGCATTGTGCGCCCGGATCATGAGTGACGCCCGACGTTAGCGCTCAGCATCCTGCGAAGGCGGTCGGCTGGAACAACGAGTTGGAACGCATTCCATACCCAACGCACCAAACTAACGCCGCCAACCACAGCAAGCGCCAGGGTTGCCAAGCTGAGCCAGCCTGACGGGGCGCTACGCGCAACAAGCGCTTTGCGCTCGGAGGCGACAGAACCCTCGGTATGAAACGACACGCGCCAGAACTTGGAGTCGATGTACGGCCCAACCTCTACTGAAGCGGACACCAACTCGTGCGGCCACTCTGCGGAGACTGGCTCCTGCGAAACAAGCGCCGCAGAAAGTTGCCCCGAGAGTTCAGCCATTGCCTCGCGCGATCCGACCACCATAAGGCCGTTTTCGCGACCTACGTAGGCGAACAGTTTGAGCGGTGACGAGAGTTCGGCCATGCGTTCTAGACAAGATGGCTTCGTGAGCCAGGGTGGCCCGCCCCCTGCAATACCGTAGGTTGCAGGCACAAGGCCTGCCGAGCTACACCAATGCACCGGGCCGATGGTCGGCCGGGTCGTTGCCAACTTGCGAGGAGACGGGCCATGGGTAAATCTATCACCAGCAGCTTGTACGTCGGCCTTGATGTGCACAAGGACAGCATCGACATCGCCGTGGCTGAGGCCGGCCGCGAGGGCCAGGTGCGCCACGTCGGCAGCATCGGCGGCGATCTGGCCGCGTTGGACAAGGCACTGCGCAAGCTCATCGGCCGCGGCGCGCCGCTGCACATCGTCTATGAGGCCGGCCCCTGCGGCTTCGTCATCTGGCGCCACTTAAGCGCGCAGGGCCTGGCCTGCGAAGTCGTGGCGCCCTCATCGATCCCCAAGCGCTCGGGCGACCGCGTGAAGACCGACCGCCGCGATGCCATCCTGCTGGCGCGCCTGGCGCGCGCCGGTGAACTCACCGCCGTGCGCGTGCCCGACGCTGCCGACGAAGCCGTGCGCGACCTGGTGCGCGCGCGTGAGGACGCGGTGGGCGAGTGCCGCAACGCGCGCCACCGTTTGAAGGCCCTGCTGCTGCGCAACGGCATCGCGTATGCCGGCAAGACGGCCTGGACCGCAGCCCACCTGCGCTGGCTGGCCACGCTGAAGATGGCCCACGCCGCGCAGCAGATCGGGTTTCAGGAGTACCTGCATGCTATTACCGAGGCCACGGCGCGCATCGCGCGGCTCGAGCAGGCGCTGCGCGACGCGCTGCCCGAGTGGGCCTTGAAGCCTTTGGTGCAGGCGCTGCAAGCGCTGCGCGGGGTGCAGCTCGTCGCAGCGATGACGCTGGTGGCCGAGTTGCAGGACTTGGTGCGCTTCGAGCACCCGCGCAAGCTGATGGCCTATGTCGGCCTGGTGCCGGGGGAGCACTCGTCGGGGCCGAAGCGGCGCCAAGGCAGCATCACCAAGGCCGGCAACAGCGCGGCGCGGCGCATGCTCGTCGAGGTCGCGTGGCACTACCAGCACAGCCCGCGCGTCACGCCGATCATCGCCACGCGGCAGGACCAGCTGCCCAAGGGCGTCACCGATATCGCCTGGGCCGCGCAGTTGCGGCTGAACGCGAAGTTCAAGCGCCTGGTGGCGCGCCGGGTGATGAAGACCAAGGCGGTGGTGGCGGTGGCGCGCGAGCTCACGGGCTTTGTGTGGGCCATCGGGCGCGAGGTGCAAACCTCGGGCTGGCCCGGTGTGCCGATCGTCGATGCGCCGGCACACTGAGCGGCGGCGCGAATTCAAATACGCTTGTCAAGGAAGAAAAAGTCAGGAGGTGCGCCACCAGACAATCGCTTCGATGCCGGAGGGGGAACGCGGCACAGCCGCGGCCACTGGGGAACCCTCGAAATCGTTATTGGTGGGCCCTGCGTGCGCAAGCGCGCAGCGCGATCTCAGTCCCTAGAGCGAAGGCAGCCCCGCGACGTAAATCTGTCTTGAGGTACCCAACCCTCGCATATCAGCATGAACAACCGTCGCACATCCTTCACGGGTGGCAACCAAGTGCTCCGTCGCGTTC
>JANLSB010000469.1:0-1586 GCA_031362125.1 Lysobacterales bacterium
GCGATGCGTCTGCGCTGGAACGAAATCGGCAGTGGCGAGGCCGGACATGTGCTGACGTTCTGGACACGGACGCTCGATCCGGAGAGCCCGGCATGAAGATCGCGGTTGCGAAGTATCCGATCGACACGCCGCAGCGATTCGATGATTTCGCCGACAAGCAGTCGCGCTGGTTGCGCGAGGCGTCGTCGTCGGGCGCCGGCATCGTGATCCTGCCGGAGTATCTGTCGCTGGAATTGGGCGCGACTTTCGAGCCCATGATCCGCGACGACCTCCACGCCTCGTTCGCAGCGATCCAGCGCTATCGTGCCGCATGGCTGGCGCTTTATGCGGGATTGGCGCGCGGTAGCGGGATGCATATCGTTGCGGGTACGTTCCTGCTCGAAACGGGTGGGGGTCGTTACCGCAATCGCGCCGACCTGTTTTCACCCGATGGTGGTCATGCCTGGCAGGACAAGCTGCAGCTCACCGGTTTCGAGAAGAAGACCGGTGTGATCGATGGCGGCGATGCGCTGAAAGTGTTCGATATCGATGGCGTTCGCGCGGGCATAGCGATCTGTTACGACATCGAATTCCCGCTGCCGGTGCGCGCGCAGTGCGAAGCCGGCGCGCAGTTGCTGCTGGTGCCGAGCTGTACCGATACCGCTGCCGGCGCGACCCGCGTGCGTGTCGGGTGTCTGGCGCGGGCGCTGGAGAATCGTTGCTTGGTCGCCCAGGCGGTGACGGCCGGAGAAGCTCCATGGAGCCCCGTGCTCGATATCAACACCGGCGAAGCGACGGTCTATGCACCGATGGATGCCGGTTTGCCGGCCGATGGCATGGTCGCCGTGACGACGGCTGCGCATGGCTGGGCGTACGCTGACTTCGACCCACTGGTTCTGCAGGAGAGCCGCGAGCGCGCGCAGGTTGCGAATGATCGCGATTGGCGTGGCCAACTCGCACCGCCGCTGCTGCAGGCGTGGGTCGAAATCTGCCGATAGGGCGGGCCCTGGCCCGCCGTTGAGACGTTGCAATTGCAGATCGAATGATCGAAGCAATTCCGATCATTGCTCGAAGCGAGCGAAAACGCCGTATTGGCGGGCCGTGGCCCGCCCTTGTACCTCGACGCCGCCCGATTGGGTATCGTCCCCGGGGACGCTCGGGAGGAATGGGAGCAGGCTGTGCCCGCCCTGAGGCTTCGAGCTTGCGACGTAGATATGCCGCTCCCATTCCAGCTTGCCTAATAGACCGTACGGTATCTGAGGCCACGCACTGCGTTGAGCCTGTGTTGACAAGGTCGGTCCGGGCTCGCGCGTCTATCGCCCCTCAGGAGAACGGCATGTTTACACTCGGAATCGATGTTTCCAAAGACAACCTCGATGTGGCCTTGTTCGATGGCCGCAAGTTCAAGACCAAGAAGTTCCGCAACACTTCTGCAGGGATCGCGTCCTTGCAAGCGTGGCTGATCGCCGCCTCAGCGCAGGGCTGCACTGTCGGCCTTGAAGCCACCGGCAGCTACAGCGAAGCGGTCGCCTGCGCCCTGCATGATGCTGGTTACCACGTCAGCGTCATCAATCCGGCACGCATTGCCGCGTTTGTCCAAACCGAGC
>JANLSB010000479.1:0-6266 GCA_031362125.1 Lysobacterales bacterium
CGGCAGTTTCAACTTGCCGATGGCGGCGATGCGTTCTTCGGCCAGACGGTCGGCGGCGAGGTAGGTCGGAATGCCGTCGCGGCCGGAGATCTCGTAGATGCGCGCGAGGTTATGGTAGATCGTGCGCATCATCCGCATCGCGCGCTCGCGGTTGTAGCCGTCGATCTCCAGCGACACGTTCATTACGCCGCCAGCATTGACCGCGTAGTCCGGCGCGTAGACGATGCCGCGCTTCTGTACTTCGTCGCCGATCGCGTTGTTCGCCAGCTGGTTGTTGGCGGCGCCGCAGATGATCTTGGCCTTGAGGCGCGGCAGGGTCTGTTCGTTGACGGTGCCGCCAAGGGCGCACGGCGAGTACACGTCGGCCGGCACATCGTAGATTTCGTCGGGCGATACCGCTTCGGCGCCGTATTCTTCGACCGCCTGTTCGACCAGATCCTTGTTGATGTCGGTGACGAAGATCTTCGCGCCGCGTTCCTTCAGCAGCTTCACGAATTCCATGCCGACGTGGCCGAGACCCTGCACCGCGTAGCTGTGGCGACCGACTTCCTCGTCGCCGTATTTCCTGTTGAGCGTGGCCATCAGGCCCTGCAGCGTGCCGTAGGCGGTGAACGGCGATGGGTCGCCCGAACCGCCGTGGACCTGATGTACGCCGGTCACGTATTCGGTTTCGCGGTAGACGTATTCCATGTCGTTGACATCGATGCCGACGTCCTCGGCGGTGATGTAACGCCCGCCCAGTGAATCGACGAACTTGCCGAATGCGCGGAACAGCGCTTCGGATTTGTCTTTGGACGGATCGCCGATGATGACGGCCTTGCCGCCGCCGATATTCAGACCGGCGACCGCGTTCTTGTAGGTCATGCCGCGCGAAAGACGCAGCACATCGTTCAGCGCGTCCTGCTCGGTCTTGTACGGCCACATCCGCAGCCCACCCAGCGCGGGGCCGAGTACGGTGTTGTGGATCGCGATGATGGCCTTCAGGCCTGCGTCCTTGTTGTGACAGAACACGACCTGTTCGTGGCCATTGTTTTCGAGATGTTCGAAGATCATCGGAAGCTCCGGTGCGCCGACGTTGGGCGTTTTCAATACGTCGGAGTATGTGGCAAGTCGTTGAATTTGTTTGGGTCAGCGGCTTGGTGATGCGACCGCTGCCGGCCGCAGGCGCGCAGTGTAATGCAATCGAATACAAGGGGCCCGTGACCACGGTACGATCGCCAACAACGCGCGCTCAGAAGCTGCGATAACGCCCTTGGCGGATCCACAGCGTCGCGAGCCATTTTTCGCCCGCCTCCACGGGTGTGCCGGCGTGCAGTGAGTCGGGGTCTGGGCCGCCGTCGGGCGTGAGATTGTCGAAGATCACTGCACGCCCCGGCAGTGGATCGATGCGCAGTCCCGACACCGGAAATGCGGTCGCGCCGCCGGCCTCCACCGCATTGAGATAGACGCAGATCGTACGGATGCGATTGCCGGCATGCGGACGGTCCATCTGCAATGTGCCCGGCGGCAAGTAGTCGCGATGCGGGCGGTATTGCTGGCCAGGCAGGTAGCGCAGCACGGTGAGCTGTTCTGCGTGCGGCAAATCGATTCCCGCTGCGGCGGCCATGCGCAGCTGCGCCGCACGCAGTGCACTGGTTTCGATCAGCGGATCGAAACTCGCCTCGCTGCTGGTCCGCACCTGCAGAGTATGGGGGATGCCAGTGATCGGGTCCGCGGTCTGCGACGCGTGCAGATGCGGTTGCGCGCTTGCGATGAACAGCCGGCATTCGTCGGCAGAGAACAGCCGGTCGATCACCGATACTTTCGGCTGCGTGCCCAGTGAACGAGCCTGCGGTGGAGACAACACGTCTTCGACCGTGAGTTGTCGCGGCATGGTGACGTTGACGACGGGGGGAGGCAGCGTAAAGCCCGGCAGCCGCAATGCGCCGTTGGCGGTCAGCTGCACCCACAGATCCTCGGCGATGTCCGGCTGTGCTTCGCAGCCTTCACCGTACTTCAGACGTTCGGCCAGCAGCATCGCGGCGATGGCACTGCCGCGCGCTGCGGCGCGTTCCAGCAACTGCATGCACAGAGATTGATCGTCCGGATGCGGCTTGCGTCCGAAGTGGATGGCGGCAGTGAGCAGGGCTGGCGGAAAATTCGCCTGTACGGCGCGATGCAGACGTTCGTTGATGTGCGCGTCGCGCGGCATCGCCACGCCGCCGATCGCGATGTGAATCAGGAGATCAGTGGCCAGCGGATGACCGGCCTGTTCGGCGCGCAACAGCCACTGCGTCGCAGCCTGCGGCGCTGGTACGCCGGCGATGCCGTACAGCCGCATCCGCGCGTATTCGATCTGCGCCTCGACATGTCCGGCTTCGGCCGCGCGCAGATGCCAGCCCTGCGCTTCTTCCATCCGCTGCGCATCGGCCAGTGCGAGCGCCAGTGCGAAGGCGTGCTCGGTCGAGCCGGTTTCGGCGGCAGCCTGAAGTTCAGCGAGCGACATGGGGGCATTCACAGCTGCGATTCCAGCGGCAGCCACGAGATTGCGTGCGCGCTGAATCGCTGCCAGGTGTCGGTGTCGGGTTCCTCCGAGAACAGGTTCGGCGGTTGCGCGGCGCGATCCAGCCAGCGCGGCTTGCCGGTCTTGTCCAGATGCATCCAATAGCTCAGCTCGGGCCCGGACAGACGAAGGTATTCGTCGCGGACGGCTTTCGCCAGCGGTGGGTCGTCGAACATCACCCCCATCTCGGTGTTGAGATAGGCCGAGCGTGCATCCAGATTGAACGAGCCGATGAAGCCACGGGCATCGTCCACGCTGTACGCCTTGGTGTGCAGGCTGGCGCCGCTGCTGCCGAACAGGCTGCTGTCCGGATGACCCTGCGCGCGCAGTTCGTACACGTGGACCTTGCCGCGCAGCAGATCATCGCGATAGGGCCGATAAGCGCCGTAAACCGCAGCGACATCGTTCGCCGCCAGCGAATTGGTGACCACGCCGACGGTCACGCCTTTGCCTACCAACCCGGTCATGCTTTTGGTGACCTCAGGCCCAGGCACGAAATACGGCGAAATCAGCAGCACCTTGCTGTTTGCTGTCGACAGATCGCGTTCGATCCGATGCACCAGCCACTGATCGCGGCTGTCCGCCTCCCATTTCAACGGCGGATCGGCGACCAGATGGATGCGATCGCTCCAGAACGGTTCGAGCCGCTTGCCGGCGTAATCCTGCACCCGCGGCGAGCTCGCAACACGCTGCAGATAGCGCTGCGCGTCGGCGCTTTTCGCTTCGGTCTCGATCGCGTCGGCGATGTCGTCGAACGCACCTTCCGGCGCGCGGCTCAGACCGGCCAACGGTACCGCAGCCGCGCTGTTCCAGTAACGGTCGAACATCGCGCTGGTTTCGCCCACCGCCGGCCCGAACAGCACCACGTCCAGATCGCGGAAATTCACTTCGCCGCCAGCGCCGAAATACTCCTCGCCGATATTGCGCCCACCGACCACCGCCACCCGGCCATCGGCGATCCAGGCCTTGTTGTGCATGCGGTGGTTGACGCTGAAGATCCGCTGGATCAGTTCGATGATCCGGGCCGGGCCGGTGCGGTTGCGGAACGGGTTGTACAGCCGCAGCTCGATGTTGGGATGGCCGTCCAGCAGCAACAGCTTCGAATCCATGCCCTCGGAGTTCATGTCGTCCAGCAGCATGCGCACCCGCACCCCGCGTTCGGCGGCCCGCCATGCCTCGCGGCCCAGCAGGCGGCCGGTGAGATCGTCATGCCAGATGTAGTACTGCAGATCGAGACTGCGCCCGGCCTTCTGCGCCGACAGCGCGCGCGCCGCGAAGGCATCCACGCCGTCAGTCACCAGCAGCGCGCCGGTCTTTCCGGGGTTTTCGGCCAGCAGTGGCGCCAGTTCGCGGTCGAGTTCGGTCGCATCGGCCTGCACGGCCATCGCGACGCTCTTGTCGCCGTTGGCCGGCGGAGTGAAGTGATCGGCCAGCAGCAGGCCGCTGCCGATCAGTGCCGCCAGCGAAAACGTTCCCCACCGCGCTATCCGCCAGAACCGTGTCATCGAACGCATCGTCATGCTCTCCCCATTCGGGCCAGTATCCACGCCGCGCAGGCCAGCGGGCAAGGCGGCCGGGCACGGACGGTCGCTGCCGGAGCGCTGCACGCCTACAATACGCACCAGCCTTTCCAGCATGGAGCGCGCCATGAGCACGCCAGCCGCAACGCTTCCATCGGTGCACAGCGAAACCTCGCCGCTGCGTTTCGTCACCGCCGCAAGCCTCTTCGACGGCCACGACGCCGCCATCAACATCATGCGCCGGCTGATCCAGGCGCAGGGCGCGGAGGTCATCCACCTCGGCCACAACCGCAGCGTCGAGGACGTGGTCCGCGCCGCGCTGCAGGAAGACGCCGACGCCATCGCGCTGTCCAGCTACCAGGGCGGCCACGTCGAATACTTCAAGTACATGGTCGACATGCTGAAGGAACGCGACGCCGGCCACATCAAAGTCTTCGGCGGCGGCGGCGGCACCATCACTCCGGAAGAGATCCGCGAACTGCAGTCCTATGGGGTCGAGCGCATCTATCACCCCAACGACGGTATGCATATGGGCCTGGTCGCGATGATCGAGGACGTGGTGCGCCGCGCCGGCGCCGCGCGTCAGCCGGTCGAGAAGCCGCATCGCGTCGAGTTTTCGGATGAGATCGGTATCGGCCGCATGCTCAGCGCGATCGAGGAGAGCGCGCTCGACGAATCCGAACTCGCCCACCTGCGCAAGGCATGGCAGCTCGCCGGCGGCAAGACCCCGGTGGTCGGCATCACCGGCACCGGCGGCGCCGGCAAATCGTCGGTCACCGACGAACTGCTCAACCGCTTCCTCGCCAGTTTCCCCGACATGCACATCGCGGTAATTTCGGTCGACCCCACCCGTCGCCGCACCGGCGGCGCGCTGCTCGGCGACCGCATCCGCATGAATTCACTGCGTTCCAACCGTGTGTTCATGCGCTCGATGGCGACCCGCCGCCAGCACGCGGCCACCAACATCGAGCTGAAGGACTGCATCAGTTTCCTGAAGTCGCTCGGCTACGATCTGGTCATCGTCGAAACCGCCGGCATCGGCCAGAGCGATTCGGAGATCGTCGACCTGGTCGATTTTCCGATGTACGTCATGACCAGCGACTTCGGCGCGCCCAGCCAGCTGGAAAAAATCGACATGCTCGACTACGCCGAGCTGGTGGTGCTCAACAAGTTCGACAAGCGCGGCGCGGAAGATGCATTGAGAGATATCCGCAAACAGTGGAAGCGCAACCGCGTCGCCTTCAAAATGGCAGATGAAGACGTGCCGGTGTATCCCACCATCGCCTCGCAGTTCAACGACCCCGGCATCAGCTGGATGTTCGCCAACCTCTGTCGGCTGATGCGTGGGAAGCGAAAAGGGGGTCAGGTTCACTTTTCGAATGCGGAAAACGGGACGGTTGAGGGAATCGGTTCGAAAAGTGAACCTGACCCCCTTTTCGCTCGCTGCGATTTCGCGCCCGTCATCGACACCAAGCTGAAAGAACCGCGCGCCACCGTGCTGATCCCCGGCAACCGCGTGCGCTATCTCGCCGAGATCGCCGAACAGGGCCGCGGAATCAACCGCCAGATCGAGACCCAAGCCGAAACCGCCGACCGCGCGCAGTCGTATTGGCAATCCTTGCATGACCTCGGTGACGCCGCACTGCCGAAGGCGCTGGACCTGTACGGCGTCGATGCTTTGCTGTCTGTAGGAGCGGCGGAAGCCGCGACAGGCCGCGCCGCGAGCGATCAGGTCGCGGCTTCCGCTCATCAGGTCGCGACTTCCGTCGCTCCTACAAAAGCGGACCCGACGCTTCTCACCCTCCGCCAACGCTACAACGACGCCGTGCAATCGCTGACCTCCGAAGCGCTGAAGCTGCTGCGCGAATGGCCCGCCCGGCTGAAATCGATTGTCGATGATGTGACCGAATACCAGGTCCGCGACAAGACCATCCGCGTCGAGAACTACCGCGAGTCGCTGTCCTATCAGCAGATTCCGAAGATCGCCGCGCCCACCTACAAAAGCTGGGGCGAGCTGCTGACCTTCCTGCAGAAGGAAAACCTGCCCGGCTATTACCCCTACACCGGCGGCGTGTATCCCTACCGCCGCACCGGCGAAGACCCGATCCGCATGTTCGCCGGCGAAGGCACGCCTGAACGCACCAACCGCCGCTTCCATTACCTCAGCGTCGGCCAGCCGGCCGCGCGTCTGTCCACCGCGTTCG
>JANLSB010000497.1:0-7516 GCA_031362125.1 Lysobacterales bacterium
CGGCAGTTCATGTTCGGCGCGACCCTCATCGGCTCGGCGCTGATGGTCGGCTGCAGCATGCAATCCTCCGACGAGGCCGCGCCCGTCGCGGCCGCCGGCGGCAAACCCGCCGCCGGCTCGCCGTTCGAGGCCTACATCGCGATCGCCGCCGACGGCTTCGTCACGGTGTACGCCAGCCAGTTCGACATGGGCCAGAACGTCTATCACGGCCTGGCGACGCTGGTCGCGGAAGAACTCGATGTGGCGCTCGACAGAGTCTTGGTCGAAGGCCGCGCCGGCAACCGGAAGTGGTACGGCAATCTCACCATGGGCGGCGCGTTCCAGCTCACCGGCGGCTCCAGCAGCATGCCCTCGTCGTGGGAGCGCTATCGCAAGGCCGGCGCCACCGCGCGCGAACTGTTGAAGCAGGCCGCCGCGAAGCAGTGGAAGGTCGCCATCACCGAACTGTCGACCGCGAACGGCGAGGTGATCGATGCCGGCAGCGGCCGCCGCGCGCCTTACGGCACGTTGATCGCCACCGCCGCGTCACTGCCGGTCTCAGGCGAAGCCACACTCAAAGACCCGAAAGCGTGGACGCTGATCGGCAAGGACACGCCAACGCGCATCGACGCGCGCGCCAAGTCCGACGGCAGCCAGGAATACACCATCGATCTGAAGCTGCCCGGCATGCTGGTGGCCACGGTCGTGCACAGCCCGCGCTTCGGCGGCAAGGTGACATCGTTCGACGCGACCGCCGCGAAAGCGATCCCCGGCGTGATCGACGTGGTGCAGATCAGCCGCGGCGTGGCGGTGGTGGCGCACAACACCTGGGCCGCGATCAAGGGCCGCGAAGCGCTGCAGGTGACCTGGGACGACAGCGGCGCGGAAACGCGCTCGTCCGCAGCGCTGTTCAAGGAATTCGAAGGCCTGGCCAAACAGGACGGCAAGGTCGCATTGCAGCGCGGCGACGCCGCCGGCAAGCTCGGCAAGGCCAAGACCACGATCGAAGCGACGTATCGTTTCCCGTATCTCGCGCACGCCGCGCTGGAACCGCTCAATGCAGTGGTCCACAAGGACGGCGACCACCTGCATATCCACGGCGGCCTGCAGATGCCCGACGCGGTGCAGGGGACCTGCGCGCAGATCGCCGGCATGAAACCCGAGCAGGTCGACCTGCACGTGATGAAGACCGGCGGCGGTTTCGGCCGGCGCGCGGTCGCCGACTGCGATGTGTTCGTCGAAGCCACCGAGATTGCGAAAGCCCTGAACTTCCGCGCGCCGATCAAACTGCAGTGGACGCGCGAAGCCGACATGGGCGGCGGGCGCTACCGGCCGCTGCACGTGCACCGCGTGCGCGTGGGGATCGGCGAAGACGGCGCGATCAGCGGCTGGCAGCACCACATCGTCGGCCAGTCGATCATGTCCGGCACGCCGTTCGAGGCGATGATGATGAAGGACGGTATCGACCCCACCTCGACCGAAGGCGTCGTCGACACGCCATACGCGCTGCCCGACTTCGACGTGCGCACGACCCATCCGGCGTCGCCGGTGCCGGTGTTGTGGTGGCGGTCGGTCGGCCACACCCACACCGCATACGTGATGCAGACCATCCTCGACGAAATCGCCGTCGCCACCGGCAAGGATCCGGTCGCGCTGCGGATGTCGCTGTTGCCCGCCGATGCGCGCGAACGCGCGGTGCTGGCATTGGCGACCGAAAAGGCGGGCTGGTCGCAGCCGCTCGCTGCCGGCCGTTATCGCGGCGTCGCCGTGCACCAGTCGTTCGGCAGCTACGTCGCCACCGTGGCCGAAGTCTCGAAAACCGCCGACGGCGGGATCAAGGTCGAACGCTGCGTGGTGGCGTCGGACTGCGGCATCGTGGTCAATCCCGACGTGGTCCGCGCGCAGCTCGAAGGCGGCACCGGTTTCGGCCTCAGCGCGATGCTCGGCGAACAGCTGACCCTGGACAACGGCGCGCCGACCGCGCGCAATTACGATGCGTATCCGGTGCTGCGAATCGATGCGATGCCCAAGGTGGAAGTGCACATGCTGGCATCGGCCGCGTCGCCGACCGGGATCGGCGAATGCGGTGTGCCGCCGATCGGTCCGGCGGTGGCCAACGCGATCTTCCAGGCCACCGGCAAACGCGTGCGCGATCTGCCGTTCGTCAAAGTCTGAGGAGCCTCTGCGATGACGATCCTGCGAACGATCGCGGCCGTAACGATCGGCACCGTAGTGTGTTGGACGTTCTCCGCGCAGGCGCAGACCGCACAGGAAGGCCGCGCCGCATTCGTGGCCTGCGCCGGCTGTCACTCGGTGGACGGCAGCGCCAAAGCCGGCCCGACGCTGAAAAGCATCGTCGGCCGCAAAGCCGCTGCGGACACCGGGTTCAAAAGCTATTCGACCGCCTTGCGCAACAGCAGGATCACCTGGACCGCCCAGGAACTCGACGCCTATCTGAAAGCGCCGACGACGCGGGTCAAAGGCACGACGATGCTCGCCGGCACGCCGGACGGGAAACGTCGCAAAGCGATCATCGCCTATCTGCGCAGCTTGAAGTGATCGCGGTATCGGTCGTGCCGTTGCCTGTCGAACCATGCCGCGTCCGCTCGAACTGTTGATCCAGTGCCATGCGCGCGGCGAAGCCTGCGCGCTGGTGACTCTGGTCGGCATCCACGGCGCCGCGCCGCGCCGGATCGGCGCGCAGATGGCGGTCAGCGCCAGCGGCGAAGTCGCGGGCTCGTTTTCCGGCGGCTGTCTCGATGCTGCAGTGATCGAGGAAGCGCAGCGCGCGCTGGCCGGGCGAATCAGCCACCGCGTGCGCTACGGGGCCGACTCGCCCTATGTCGACATCGTCCTGCCCTGCGGCAGCGGCCTGGATCTTCAATTCGACGGCGCGATACCCACCACGACCGTCGACGCCATCGCACACGCCATCGCAAAGCGCGAAGCCTTCGATCTGCGCTGGCGCGATCCGGCGCAGCCACCCGACAAGCTCGCGCCAGCAGCAACGGCGACGGACGAAGTGCGGATCCGGCAGCTGCCCGCGCTGAGGATGGTGTTGGCCGGCGCCGGCGACACCCTGCTGGCGATGTGCAGACAGGCGCGCGCGGCCGACATCGAAGTCGTCGCACTCAGCCCCGACCGCGAACTGCAGGCGCCATTGGAGGCGCTCGGCGTACCGCTGCACGCCCTGCAGGCGCAGCACGCGCTGCCTGTGCTGTCGTTCGATGCGTACACGGCAGTGATCACCCTGTTCCACGATCACGACTGGGAGCTGCCGTTCCTGCAGCAGGCGCTGGCCAGCGACGCCTGTCTGGTCGGCGCGATGGGCAGCCCGCGCGCGCAGGCACAGCGACTCGAACAATTGCAGATGCGCGGCGTGTCGCGAGCAGTGCTGACCCGGCTGCGCAGTCCGCTGGGACTGTTGCCGCGCGCGCGCGATCCGCAGGAGTTGGCGGTATCGATATTGGCCGAAGCGATGCAGACGTATCGCATGACTTGTTATCCGGAACCCGCGAACAACGCATGACGACCGCCATCGCAATTCTCGCGGCCGGCGATTCCACCCGCCTCGGCCAACCGAAACAGCGGGTGCAACGGCATGGAAAGACGCTGTTGCAACGCGCGGTGGATACCGCCTCTGCGGTCGCGCCCCACGTCCTGCTGACGCTGGGCAAAGATGGCGATGCGCTGTGGCGCACACTGCATGTGCCGTCGGGTTTGCAGCGTGTCGATGTGCCCGATCATGCGGAAGGACTGTCGGCATCGATACGTGCGGCAGTCGCGCGCGCCGAAAGCGACCCGGAGATCGAGCGATTGCTGGTGCTCCTGGTCGATCAATACGCCGTCGATACCGCGTGGCTTCGCAGCCTGCTCGCGCTGGCCGATGCGCATCCGCAGCGCATGGTCGCCTCGCGCTACGACGGCGTGCGCGGCGTACCGGCGGTATTTCCGCGCAGCGCATTCGCCGCACTGACCGCACTGCGCGGCGATCAGGGTGCGCGCGCGCTGCTGCGCGACGAACGCGACCCCATCGTCCACATCGCCCCGCATCCGCCGGGCGATGTCGACACCCCCGAACAAGTTCCGCTGCCCTGACCACGCGCCTCAGCGCGCCCTCAATCGCCATCGCGCCGTCGTCGCGCAGACCGCCGGTCAGCCGCACGACCGGGTCGCCGGCCCGCGCGTCGTTTACCCTGTCTGTCACTACTCTCTGCCGAAGCCCATCATGTCCACTGCCGTACCTCTCGACGACGCCCAACTCGACCGCCTGTCCGAACTGCTCGACAACCGCGCAGTGCCGTTCAAAGGCTTCAACCTCGAAGCGCTCGACGGCTATCTGTCGGCGCTGGCGGTCTCGCCGGAGATCGTCCCGCCGGAGGAATGGCAGCCGGGCGTGTGGGGCGGCAAACCGCCACGCTGGGACGCCGGCGAAGCGGAGGAGGTCGACGCGCTGCTGATGGCGCACTGGCGCATGATCGAGCTGCGCGTGCGCCATGGCGACGGCGACATCCCCGACCACCTCGCACCGCTGCTGTGGCTGCCCGAGGATCCGTCCGAACACGCCGACGATGCGCTGGACGTCGGCCGCGACTGGGCCTATGGGTTTTTCCGCGGCGTCGAACTGCGCGAACCGGCCTGGGACACATGGCTGGACGAACACGACTGGATCGACGAGATCTTCACCTTTCTCGACCGCCTCGCCAGCGGCGAAGTGATGGGCGAAGACCCGGAAGCGGAAGCCACCCCGCTCGGCTACGAAGAGCGACTGGGCATCATCATCGAACTCCCGGCGATGCTGGCCGACCTGCACCGGCACCGCATCGACGCGCTGACCCCGCGCATCCAACTCAAACGCGAGGAAAAGCCCGACCGCAACGACCCGTGTCCGTGCGGCAGCGGGAAGAAGTACAAGAAGTGTCATGGCGCGTGAGCGCAGAGGCGCACGGAATTTCACGCAAACCGCTTTGATGACGGCGGGTCTCGGCCGGTAGCTGGCGTCTGTTTTTCGTAAGCTGGGTGCTTTGCACCCAGCTTGGGCGATACACGACGAAACGCTGGGGCGATGACCCAGCCCACGGCTCTGCCGTTGCTTTTCGTAGGAGCGGCGGAAGCCGCGACCAACCTTTCAGGCGCTGCACGCCTCCGATCGTGTGCTGCATTGGCGCACCGTTTGTATTTGCATGGTGTTGGGGGCGTGATAAGCCAATCTGGCACATGCGTCATAGGTCATTTTGCGTATGGCTTACGAAGCTATAGGCCCGAGGTATCGCGGCGCTGCTGTCACCCGATCAGAGGATGACACCTGCAATAAAGCAGGCGTAGGCTGCGGATGCGGATCGCAGGAGATGAAGCAAGGACGTCGCTTCATGCGGGATCGCCTTCGCTTTCCACGACGCGATCCGTATCGGCGGGCAGGTCAGCCCGCATCGCTACTCACATCATGGACAAGGAACGAAAGATGAAATGTCACGTCAACCCCATCGCCGTCGCGATCGGCGCAGCGCTGCTGTGCGCCGCGCTGCCTGCGTTCGCCGGTGAATTCCGCACGACCAACAAACTGATCAACGGCCAATATATCGTCGTACTCAAACCGCAGGCTGCCAGCTTGGCAGGGGAGTCCAGTCGAGCGGCTCGCGTGCCCGACGCCGCGAAATCGATCGCCGCCCAACATCGCGCCAGCTTGGTGCGCAGCTTCGACCGCGTCCTGCGCGGTTTCGTGGTGAAAGCCGATGACAAGGCCCTGGCCGCACTGCTCGCCGATCCGCGTGTGGCCTACGTCGAAGAGGACGGCATCGCCACACTAGACACCATTCAGTTCAACGCGACGTGGGGGCTGGACCGCGTCGATCGGCGCTTGCTGCCGCTGGACACGTGGTACACCTACGACACCACCGGAGCCGGTGTGCATGCCTACGTGATCGATAGTGGCCTTAACGTTACGCATTCCGAATTCGCAGGTCGCGTCGGTAACGGTGCCGACTTCATCGGCGGCGGCGTCAACGACTGCAACGGCCATGGCACACACGTTGCCGGCACTATCGGCGGCACGACCTATGGCATCGCCAAGGCCGTCACTCTCCATCCGGTTCGCGTGTTCCCCTGTAGTGGCGGTTCCGCGTGGTCGACGATCATCGCGGGCATCAACTGGGTCGCCGGCAACCATATCGCGCCGGCCGTCGTGAACATGAGCCTGGGCGGCGGCGGCAATACCTCCGTCGATACTGCGGTTGCGAACCTGCACAACAACAACGGCCTGACGGTCGTGGTCGCGGCGGGCAACAGCAACGACAACGCCTGCAACTATTCGCCAGCGCGCGCGCCATTGGCCATCACGGTCGGGTCGACCACTAACACCGACACCCGCTCCTCGTTCTCGAACTACGGCACCTGCCTCGACTGGTTCGCGCCTGGCAGCAACATCACGTCCGCATGGATCGGCAGCAACACGGCCATCAACACGATCAGCGGCACGTCGATGGCCGCACCGCACGTGGCTGGCGTGGCCGCGCGCTATCTGCAGACCTACCCGACGGCGTCGCCTGCCGCAGTTCGGGCCGCGCTGCACTATGCCAACAACATCTTCGGCGGCTTGGGTGCCCCGACGTGGCCGGGCGTGGCCAACCGCGGCACGGGTTCGCCGAACGAATTGTTGCATTACGGCTCGCTCAACAACGGTTACAACGATGGCGACCCCCACATCCAGACCGTCAACGGCCAGTACTACGACTTTCAGACCGGCGGCGAATTTGTCGCATTGCGCGGGCAAGGCGTGGAATTCCAGACCCGGCAGCGGCCGGTGGACGGCCTGCCCTGGGTCAGCGTCAACACCGCCGTCGCGGCGCGCGTGAACAAGTATCGCGTGAGCTGGCAACCCGGCAGCGGCGTGACGCCCGACCCGTCTGGCCTGCAACTGCGTATCGATGGCGTCGTCACGTCGCTGCCACCGGGCGGCATCGGGCTCGGCGTCGGCGGCAAGGTGTCGCCGCTGGGCAGCACCGGCATCACCGTCGATTTCCCGGATGGCACGAAGATGACCGCCAGCGCGTACTTCTGGTCCTACGGGAATGTCTGGTACCTCAATGTCCGCGCCTACAACACGATGGCCACCGACGGCATCATGGGCGTGCTCAGGCCGGGCGAGTGGCTGGATCCGGGCTTCTCGGACAAATGGCGCGTGACCAAGCGCGTGGCCGTGCGCGGCCTGTCCAGGACGACGACACTCGCGCCGGTAGACGGTGCGACCCTTGAAAGCCTGTTCGACTACGACCCGGAAGTGACTCCGGATAATTTCGTCAGCGCGCCTTTCCCCGCGGACAAGGTGCCACCGATGGATCCCAGGAACATCGAGCTTGCGAAACAGGTCTGCGAGCGCATCAAAGACGAGAAACTGCAGAAGGACTGCCTGTTCGACGTCGGTACCACGGGCGACCCGGTGTTTGCCGAAGGTGCGCTCGTCGAAGAGGCGCTGCAGGAAGAGGTAAAGTTGCGCTGACGTTCCGACCGCCGCCGGGTGCCTGCCCAGGCACCCGGCGAG
>JANLSB010000484.1:0-3320 GCA_031362125.1 Lysobacterales bacterium
ACCACCGGCGCTTCGTCTTCGATCTGGTAGGAAAACGAATGGATCCGGATGGACTTGATATGGGTGTTCGGGCCGGCTTTTTTCTGCCTGTCTCTTACGAACACCTGAAAAAAAACCGACTCCGGGCCCCGTATAATCTTGTACAGGAACGGGATGTGCGATGTTGTCCGGGGATAGTCTGCAGAGTAGGTCGAGATATGCAACTCGCTCTTACCGTCGAGATCGAAAGCGACAGGCTCGTATTCGGGAATACGGAGATCGGTACACCCGCTCAGCAGTGATCCGGTTCCAAGCATGACCATCATCCGGAACGCCAGACCTGGACGAAACCGAAACAATCGCTTTGCACGCATCTGCACGCCCTCCCGGTGGTCAACTCGCCAGCCATGGCCTCGCGCCGAAACCAGGCTTTCGTACAGACCGAGTACAGCACAAAACTCAGGTCGGTCGATACCGCGGATCGTGATCGGCGAGACACGGAATCTCGGCAGGCGGGCGCATCGCGGGAAGCCCACCCGGCTCGATGCGATGGGTGGTAGAGTTTCTCCGGGTGTAGCGGTGCGGCACCCGGGCTGCGCGGCTGAGTCCATTGTTTGAACGCCGGCCATGGTGAATATTCAGTGCTCCATATTCGAACCCAGGCTGACAACGACGAGGCAAACACGATGCGTCCGATTCTTTCCCCGCACGCGAAACAGATCTTCTCCTCCGTCCTGCTCGCTGTTTGCGCAGCGAATGCATCCGCACAGAGCACGGCGTTGACCATCGTCAGCGAACCCGGGGATTTTGTCGGACAAGGGCAGACACTGTCCTTCGACAACGTGGGCGCAATCAAGTCGATCGACGATTCGCTGGTCAGCATTTTCTTCGACAGCCCGGGACATTCCGGATCCTTGTACCTGCAGGCGCCATCTGGACAGAAGCTCACGCCCGGCGTTTATGAAGGCGCCGTTCGCGCCTTCATCATGCCGTCGCAGCCCGGGCTTGAATTGACCCTGGATGGGCGAGGATGCAATACGATCTCGGGCCGTTTCGAGGTGCAGGAAGCGGTCTACGGCCCCTACAATTACCTTGAGCGGTTCCGCGGCCATTTCGAACAGCATTGCGAAGGCGCAACACCAGCGCTACTCGGCGAAATCTTCGTCCAGAATCCGCCGCCTCCGCCGGTGCTGGCGGTCAACATCGTGGTCGACAAAAAAGGCAGCATCGATCGAATCGCCGGTCGTGCGACGATCGGCGGATCGATCACTTGCACTGTGCCGACAGTCGTTTCTTTGGTCGGCTATTACAGACAACCCGTGGGGCAACCCTGGATGCGCACAGGCAGTTTCGGCGATTTCCTGACATGCTCGCCGACGACGAAGCAATGGGCATTCACCATGGAAGGATACGTGCCCTTCCTTCAGCCGGGCGCCGGGTTGCTGGACGTCCAGTATACGAGCGAGCCGGACCCGAATTACTCGCAGCACGGCCCGGTCTACGGCACCTTCCAGGAAACCGTGATCCTGACACCCAGGAATTGAAGCCTGTCGATTGGTGCTTCGATCGCAACGGCAATTGCGCATCCAAAAGCAGTTTTTGCCCGGTGAATTCTTTGTCAAGGCCGGTCTGCCACCGGGCAAAACAGCATCGAGCGCCGTTCCGTACGCCTGCTGTACCTCGCTTCAATTCAAGCAAAAAACGGATCCCTCCTCGGGCTGCGCCCTCGTTCGGGATGACATGACTTGTTTGCGCGATGGATGCGCAATCAAGCTGCGAGATCAACAACCTAAAAGCACAAAAGCGCCCGAAGGCGCTTCCGTGACAATGACGCTGCGATGGTGGAATGCGCCGATGGTGGGGTTCGCTGCGCTCACCTCCACCCTACTCGAAGCCCGCTTCTGGCGAGATAGTGTTGCTTACTTCGCGGCGATGACCTTCACCATTTCCAGGCACTTGGTGGAATAGCCCCATTCGTTGTCGTACCACGAGACGATCTTGACGAAGGTGCTGTCCAAGGCGATGCCGGCGTCGGCGTCGAAGATCGAGGTGCGGGTGTCGCCGCGGAAATCGGTGGCGACGACCTTGTCTTCGGTGTAGCCGAGCACGCCCTTCAGTGCGCCTTCGGACTGCGCTTTCATTTCGGCGCAGATCTCGGCGTAGGTGGCGGGGTTTTCGAGTTCGCAGGTCAGGTCGACCACCGAGACGTCGGAGGTCGGCACGCGGAAAGCCATGCCGGTGAGCTTCTTGTTGAGCTCGGGGATGACCACGCCGACGGCTTTCGCTGCACCGGTGCTGGACGGGATGATGTTTTCGAGGATGCCGCGGCCGCCGCGCCAATCCTTGTTGCTGGGGCCGTCGACGGTTTTCTGCGTCGCAGTGGCGGCGTGAACGGTGGTCATCAGGCCGCGCTTGATGCCCCACTTGTCGTTCAACACCTTGGCGATCGGCGCGAGGCAGTTGGTGGTGCACGAGGCGTTGGAGACGATGGCTTCGCCGGCGTACTTCATGTGATTCACGCCGTAGACGAACATCGGCGTGTCGTCTTTCGATGGGGCGGACAGGATGACTTTCTTCGCGCCGGCGGCGAGATGCTTTTCGGCGGTGGCCTTGTCGAGGAACAAGCCGGTGGATTCGATGACGATGTCGGCGCCCACCTCGTCCCACTTCAGGTTGGCCGGGTCGCGTTCCTGGGTGAGGCGGATGCGCTTGCCGTTGACGATCAGGGTGTTGCCGTCGACCGACACCTCGCCCTTGAAGCGGCCGTGAACCGAATCGTAGCGCAGCATGTAGGCCAGATAGTCGGGTTCGAGCAGATCGTTGATAGCGACGATCTCGATCTCGTCGCCGAAATTCTGCACGGCAGAACGCAGGACATTGCGGCCGATGCGGCCGAAACCATTGATACCAACCTTGATCGCCATGGGCGAGTGGCTCCTGAGCGGGGTGGGGAAGCAGGGTGAGGAAGCGGCAAGTCGGACATTTTAGCGGATGAGGGCGGTCGCGGCGTCCGCTGGTGCCCTGCCTCCCCTGCGCAGGCACGCCGGTCCGCATCTGGCAGATCCGCACCTGACAGACCTGACCACTGGTCATTTGTTAAAAAATTGATCATCCTCAAGGGGCGCCGGGAAAGGCGCCGCGATACTGCCGGCCAATCCGGCAATCAAACTTCAGTGCCCAAGGAGGCCATCACATGATTCATCGTTTCGCTCCGCTTGCTGTCGCCCTCGTCCTCGGCGGTGTCGCCGCCCCCGCCTTCGCCCAACAGGCCGGCGAATGGACCTTCGGCGTCGGTGCCCACCAGGTCAACCCGAAATCCGACAACGGCAGCGTGGCCGGCG
>JANLSB010000518.1:0-5842 GCA_031362125.1 Lysobacterales bacterium
GCGGTCGAAGCGAACACCTGGATGGACGCCGCAGCGAAGGCCGAGGCGAAGGCGAAGCTGGAGAAACTCAAATTCGCGATCGGCAAGCCGCGCGTCGATCTGGATTTCACCCTGCAGCCAATGGGCCGCGGCAGTTTCGGCAGCAATATCCTGATCGCATCGACCTGGCACCATCGCGAAGAAATGAAGCGTATCGGCCGCGCCAACGCCGACCGCCGCTGGGACGTGCAGCCGCAGTATCCCGCGCTGGGCTACGATCTCGCGCACAACCGGATCTTCGTCACCGCAGCGGTCCTGCAGTCGCCGGTGCTGGATATGGGCCAGCCGCTTCCCGCGCAGTACGGCAGCTTCGGCGCGATGGTCGGGCATGAACTCAGCCGCGCAGTCGATGCCAAAGGCCGCAGGATCGATGCGGCGGAGACGCTGCACGACTGGTGGTCGCCGACGACTGCGGCCGCGTGGGATGCACGGATCGCGCCGCTTGCTGCCGTCTACAACCGCTTCGCGTATCCGGGCAATACCGCACTCAAGGTCGACGGCGCGCGGACCCGCGACGATAACGCGGCGGATGTATCCGGCGTCGAACTGGCCTGGGCCGCCTACGAAAAATCCGAACCGCAGGCCACTACCGCGAACCAGCAGCAGTTCTTCCGTGGTTGGGCGCGACTGTGGGCGCAACAGCTGTCGGCGCAGAGCGCGAACGCGCATGCGGCTTCTTCGCCCTATCCACCCGGACAATGGCGCGCGAACGTGCCGGCGATGCAGTTGCCCGCTTTCGGCAAGGCTTTCGCCTGCAAGGCGGGCAATGCGATGTTGGTGCCGGAAGCGGACCAGCTGTCGATCTGGCGCTGAAGGTTTTGAAACGGTGCCTGCAACGGCAGGCACCTACAGTTTGATCACCGGGAAGCGTCGGAAGCCGCTGCCTGCATCACTGCCGCCTTTGAATTCGCTTTCAGCCACGGCCACCAGTCGCGACCGGTCAACGCATAGCGGTCGGCAGCGCGTTCGAAACAATTGCGCACGCTGACCCCTCCGAACAGCAGATACAGCGGGAGAAACAGCGGGCCAAGCGCCATGTACTGCAGCACATGCGCCCGTTCGTGGTCGCCGATCCTGGTTTTCGGCTGCACGCACCAGCCCGCGCGATGCGCGTAGGTGGTGCACTGCGTATCGAGATCCGCGTGCGTACTGAGCATGACATTGCCCAGCGTCATCGCGCCGCCCGGCCCCATCGGAAAACCGTGGAAGACCAGCGCAAGATCGCGTTTGCGGAACTTCGGCCGCGCCCCGAAGGGGATAGCGAACACGCCGGCAGTCGCGCCGACCAGGCTGTTGGGCAAGGTCCACAACACGCCCAGCGCAAGCAGTACCGCGCGTTGCCGGCGATTCAAGCGCCGCCCTCTTCAGGCATCAACAGCCACAGTACGAGATAGACCAGAATGCCGGGAAACGCCGCCGATAGCGCCGACACCAGCACATAGATCACCCGCAGCCATGTCGGGCTCCAGCCGAAGCGGGCAGCGATGCCGCCGACAACGCCGGCCAGTACGCGATCGCTGCGACTGCGGGCGAGGGTTCGTGTTTCTGCCATACGCACCTCGACGAAATAAGTGCGGCGATTGTCTAGCGCGCCGGCACGGCGCGCAACGTCTGCAGCCGCTGCCTGAACCAGCGTTCGGACGACTCGGCGGCTTTGCCCGGGCAGCGTACGCGATAGGCCTTGCCGCTCATGCTGCTTTTAGTGGCGGCGCGCTCGATGAACAACTCGGCGGTGTCCGCCATGTCGCGCCCACGCAGATGGTCGTACTTTTTCTGCAGGTGCGCGCGGGCGGCCTCGGCATCGTACCAACTGCCGTTGCGTTCGAATTCGCAACCGGAGGCACCGAGTCCAGCGATCAACGCATCGATCTCGTGCTGCGCTTTCGGCGTCGGCCCCGCCGAAGCGACAAACGCCGCCAACGACAGCGCGATGACGGCGAACATCTTGATGGAACGCGGACAGCGGATCATTTCGCGCGCTTGGCGAGCCATTCGTGGATCGCAGAAGGCACTTCCTTCTGCGCGCGGCCCGACACGTAGATGCCGATATGGCCGCCACGGAACGACACTTCGGAATAGTCGGTGCTGCCGACGAGACCTCTCATCGGTTTCGAGGCCGATGGCGGCACCAGATGATCCTGCTCCGCGTAGATGTTCAGCACCGGCATGTCGACGAAACCCAGATCGACCGCACGACCGCCGATATCGATGCCGCCGTTCACGAATCCATTAGCCTGGTAATACTGCTTGATGAACTGGCGGAAAGCTTCACCGGCCTGATCGGGCGAGTCGAAGATCCACTTCTCCATACGCAGGAAATCCTCCATCGCCTTCTTGTCGTCGAGGATATCGACCATGCCGACGTACTTCTGCACGAACAGCCGATACGGTTTGAGCGTGAGGTAGCACAGGTTCATCAGATCGGCCGGCACGTTGCCCAGCGTGTCGACGAACAGATCGATGTCGAGCCCGCGGGTCCAGTTCGACAGCATGTTGTCGTCGGTATGGAAATCCACCGGCGTGACCATGGTGATGAGGTTTTTGATCCGGTCTGGATGCAGCGCGCTGTAGGTGAGCGAGAAGGCACCGCCCTGGCAGATGCCGAGCAGATTGATCGCGTCGAGCCTGTGCGCGCGGCGCAGATGATCGACCGCGCCACCGAGGAAGCGCTCGATGTAATCCTCCAGCGTGAGGAAACGATCGGAGCGGTCGGTATAGCCCCAGTCGATCAGATACACGTCTTCGCCGAGTGCGAGCAGATTCTTCACCAGCGAGCGATCGTCCTGCAGATCGACCATGTACGGCCGGTTGACCAGGGCATAGCAGATCAGCAGCGGAATCTTCGCGGTAGGGGCTTTCGTGCCCTTGAAGCGATACAGCACGATCTTGCCGTCGCGCCAGACTTCTTCCTTCGGGGTGACGCCGTAGTGCACGTCCTCCATTTCACGCAGTGTCGCGAGGCCTGCGCCCAGCTTCTGCTGCACTTTGGCCGCTTCCTCGGCCAGTTTGTCGGGACTGACATCGAAGGGTGTGTACATGTCAGCGCTTCCCCTTTGCGGTCTTGGCGGCGACTGTCTGATTCATCGGCATCGGTTTCAGCGGCTCGGGCATGGCGATCGCAGCGATCGCCTGGCGTGGCGCACGCTTGACTGCGGGCTTGGCGATTGCACGCGAAGGACTGGATGTCGCAGCGACCGGCTTTCCAACGACGAGCTTTTTTGCAGCAGGTTTTTTCGCAGCCGCCTTTTTCGCGGTTGGCCTGCTCTTCGCAGTCGATTTCTGCGCTGGTTCTGGCGTCTTGTGGACTTCGATGCTCTCGGCGGGCGCTGGCTTGCGCGGCGCTGGCTTGGTTTGCACCGGCTGCTCGGGTACGGCATCGCGCAGACGCCGCAGTTGGCGTTCGAGTTCGGCGATCTTGCGGTGCGCGCCATCGACTTCGGTGCGGCCTGGCATGCCGAACAGGCCGCCGATCAGTTCGATCTCACGCTGGATCCCGGCGCGTACGCGCATCTGTGCGTTCACGAGCGCGCCGTACACCTTGCGAAAGCCGCTCGACAGCGCAATCTCGGCGTAGGCCTCCTCGGCCGCATCGATCCACAGGTCGAACAGCGCGCGCGCCGACTGCAGTTGGCGACCGGGTTCGCTGCGCTCGGCGAGCTTGCGCTCGAAGCGGTCGAAGGCTTCACGCCCGGCTTCCAGCATCAATGCGTTGTAGGCATCGTTTTTCTGCTGCAGTTCAAGCTGCGCTTCGGCCAGCGCCCGCCAACGCTCCTGATGCTCGCGATTCAGACCGAACGCCGGCGCGCTTGGCCAATGCATGCTGTCATGCAACATGCGGTCATGAAACATGCGGTCATGAAGCATGCTGTCACGACCCATGCTGTGACCCAGCATGGCATTGAACATCGGCGCGATCTGCTGATACCACTGATCGAAGCCCGACTGGCCGCGACCACTCATCTCGGTGAAAAGACCCGCGAACGGATTGCCGCCACCGCCCATCGCCTGCTTCCACGCACCGGCGATATCTTCAACGCTGGCGGAACGACCGGCGAATTGCTCCGCGACCTGCTGCATCATGCCGAACCACTGCCGCGCCTGCGCGGAGAATCGTTCGATCGTGTCGCTGGCGTCATTCCGACGAGCGCCACCGGCCAACTGCGACCAGCTGTCCATTGCGGACCGCCACGGATCCTGAGGACGCGCCGCGCCGCCCGCAGAACGCATCGCCTCGCTCAGCGCATTCCAATACTGCTGAGCCAGCGCACCGGCATCTGTCGGCCCGCCGAACCCCGATCCACCCGCACCGCCTGCAGTCCACATCGCATCGCTCCCGGTCAGAGGGACTCATCATAGCAACGGCGGCTGCAAGTCATCCCGACATGCCGGCCCGACAAGCAGGCAAGGGATCACCACTTCGGGATGCGGATGGTCTTGCTGACCATCAACGAGCCGGACAGCGCATAGGCGAACACCAGCGGATGCAGGACCCACGGTCCGACCTGATAGGCGCCAAACCAGAGATCGTCGCCGATCCGCCCAGCATCCGCCGCAACGACCAGCATCACGACGAGGGCGAGACTGGTCGGAATGGGCGTGCCCTCGAAATGCTTGACCTTGTCGGTGCCTTCGGCCAACTGCTCGGCGGTGATGTTGTAGCGCGCGAGCCGGCTGACGCCGCAGCAGACGAAGTAGCCGAGCACGATCCAGTCCCATGCACCCTGGAAGCCAGCTGCGAAGCCCAACGCAGCAGGCGCGACCCCGAACGAGATCACGTCGGCCAAGGAGTCCAGTTCGCGACCCAAGGTCGACGAAGACTGCCGCCAGCGCGCGACGCGGCCATCCAGCGCATCGAAGACGAATGCCAACGGCACCAGGCTCATGCCCCAGATCAGCTCGTGCTTCTCCTCGGACTGCATGTAACGCATCGCAAAGAACACCGCGCAGACGCCGCAGAAGGCATTGGCGAGCGTGAGCCAGTCGGCGAGGTGGAAGTCGCGGAACATCGAGAAATGACGCTGACTCAAATAGTGCGGCTTCATGCCGTGTCCTTGCGATTCACCAGTCTCCAGCGTGACAAACACGCCTGCCGCGAGCAAGCCCGGCGCTCCATCAATGCGTGGGTATGGCCAGATGCTCTGCAGTCAGCGGCTTGCCGGCGCGCGGCACGGTCTGGATCGTCGCGGATTCGGGGAGCGTTCCCGTGCCTTCGAGCGCAGCGAACGTGCGATCCAGCGCTGCATAGACATAGGGCAGCATCGGCAGATAACGCGCGCCGTAATCAGGCAGACCAAGGAAGGAGTCGAAATGCTGCGCGTTTCGGACCTGCCAGAAGCGCACATCGCGACCTGCCGCGCGTGCGTATGCGACGTATGGTGCGCTGGTGAAGGCCATCGGGATCAGACCGTCGTCGATGCCATGGATCACCGTCACCGGCAGACCTTCGCGCGGCAGCCCGGCACGGGTTTCGGCAATGCCCTTGCGAACGCGGTCCGCATCGGCGGAAGCGCCGCCCCATAGATCGCGCAGACAGCGCAGACGCATGGCGCTGGGGTCCACCTTCGCCACTTCATCGACGATGCCCACGCCTGCACCGGGCGGAATGCCGCTGGCGTCGCTCCACCATGACGCACGTTCCTGCGCCGTGGCTGCGCGAGCGGCGCCTTCCGCAGTCAGCATCGCGTAACTGAAGCCGCAAGGATGTTCGCCGACGGCATAACGGCCATAGGCCGAGGCGTAAGTGATCGCGACTGCACGCCACAGATCGAAACCAACGCTGAGCGCACCGGCACGCAGCGCTTCA
>JANLSB010000528.1:0-6906 GCA_031362125.1 Lysobacterales bacterium
CATGCCCGGCCAACACACGCTACTCCCCGCCTGAAATTCCTCGCGAAGCTGTCCCAGCTGCCGTAAATGGGCTAAAGTTGACGCAGGAGGGCAACATGTCAGAGCAACGCAGCGCACTCATCGTCGACGACGAACACGACATCCGCGAGCTTCTCGTGGTGACACTGGGTCGTATGGGGTTGCGCACCGACACCGCGCCAAACCTCGCGGTCGCCCGGGAAATGCTCAGCACGGTCGCCTACGACCTGTGCCTGACCGACATGCGCCTGCCCGACGGCTCGGGCCTGGAGCTGGTCAGCGAGATCGCGACGCGCTTCCCGACCACCCCGGTCGCGGTCATCACCGCCTACGGCAACGTTGAAGCAGCGGTCGAAGCGCTCAAGAGCGGCGCATTCGATTTCGTGACGAAGCCTGTAGACCTCACTGTCCTGCGCGGCCTCGTGCGTCAGGCGCTCGACCTGAACACCCGCCGCCAGGCCAATCCCGAGGGAGCCAGCCTTCTGTTGGGGGACTCGCCGGCCATGGTCGGCCTGCGCGACACCATTGGCAAAGTCGCGCGCAGCCAAGCGCCGGTGCATATCAGCGGCGAATCCGGCACTGGCAAGGAACTGGTCGCGCGCACCATCCATGCCCAGGGTTCGCGAGCAGCTGGCCCGTTCATCCCGGTCAACTGCGGCGCGATCCCATCCGAGCTCATGGAAAGCGAGTTCTTCGGACACAAGAAAGGCAGCTTCACCGGCGCCCATACCGACAAACCCGGCCTGTTCCAGGTCGCCGACGGTGGCACCCTGTTCCTCGACGAAGTAGCAGAGCTGCCGCTCTCGATGCAGGTCAAGCTGCTGCGCGCCATCCAGGAGAAAACCGTCCGCCCGGTCGGCGCGAATGTGGAAGTGCCCGTGGATGTCCGCATTCTCTCAGCGACCCACAAGGATCTCGATGTCCTGGTCACCGACGGCAAGTTCCGCCATGACCTGTTCTATCGCATCAACGTCATCGAGCTGGACGTGCCGCCGCTGCGCGAGCGCGCCGGAGACCTGCCTCTGCTGTCCGATGCCATTCTCAAGCGGCTGGCGTATGCGATGAAGCGTCGGGCGCCAAGCCTGTCACCCGACGCGGTCAGTGCCCTGGAGATCTATCCCTTCCCCGGCAACGTGCGCGAGCTGGAGAACATTCTGGAACGCGCGCTGGCGATGGCCGACAGCGAGATCCTCGACGCGCGCGATCTGCGCCTGCCGAACCTGTCGCATGCTTCAACCGCCCTGTCCGCGAAGGCGCCGCCTCCGGCCCTTTTGGGCGGGATGTCCAGCCCGACATCGCCGCAAACCAGCCAAGCGCCCGCCGGGGATCCGCGGGCCACCAATCCACGCGATACCAGCACCAGCGCCCTGCCCTCTTATATCGAGGAAATCGAGCGCAATGCGATCCAGCAGGCGCTGCAGGAACATCGTTACAACAAGACCAAGACCGCCGCAGCGCTGGGCATCACCTTCCGCGCGCTGCGCTACAAGCTCAAGAAGCTGGGGATCGAATGACCCTGGCGCGGCCCGTCGCCTGCAACCAGGCGGGGATGTAAGCGCGGGCGGTCCAGTAATACACGTTGCTGACCCGCACCGCCGGCCCCTCGTCGCGCTCAAGCGCAACCGCAAGCTCGCCCTTGCCCTGACCGATCGCACCCAGCATCGCGATGACCAGCAGATGGTCCCGCACCAGTGTCGGCGCTCCGGCCGGCACCGCCTTCAATCCCGCCACGCCGGTGGTATACATCGCCACGGCATCGCGCTTGGCCGTGGCCTCGTAGGCGGCCAGCACCGCAGCGATTTCGGGATCCTTCGCCCGCTCGCCGACCCATGCCGGCTGGACCCACACGCCTTTCAGATCCGACGGCGTCAGATAGCCGATGCTGAAATCCGCGATCACGGACGCCGCATCGAGCCATTCGGCCTTCGGTGTCTTCGGCGACAGCAGCGCGTCGAGCTTCTCCAGCACCGCAGGCTCGAGGCCTTTGGCTGTGCCGATTCCGAGCAGGCGCTCGCGGACGCGCCGAGCATTCACGTGGTCCTTGGCGCCCATGCTGACCGCCACCTCATGCACGTTCGCAGCGACCGGTACGGGTTTGCGCCCGCCGGTGAATTCAAGCACCGGCATGCCGACGCCCATCAGATTCATCACGCTTTCCACCGTTTCCACTTTGTAACGGGCCTTCGGGGCGCCGAGCGCCACCGTCGGATGGAAATCGGTGTGCACGGGCGCACCGTAGAGTTCAACCAGCCCGGCCAGCACGTCGCGGTTGGCGAACCGCCGGACCTCATGATCCGGGCCGGTCTCCAACCCCAGGCGTTTGAGGTCGGCAAGCAAACCCGGATCCTGCAGGTGGGAAACGTCGAAATCGCGGATCGGCAAATGCGATGCCACGAAGATCACGTCGGAGGTGTTGGTCAGATACGCTTCGACATGCGGGTACTCTTCGATCAGTGCCGCCACCATCGTGTAGAACAGCGGATCGTTCAGTTCGTAGGTCTGCATCCACTGGATCAGCACACCGTCCTGTTCCATATGCTTGGTCAGGAATCGATAGAACTGGCGCGTGAACAGGCTCGATACGCCGCTGACCCATGGATTGGACGGCTCGGAAATGATCACGTCGTACTTCTTCCGGCCTGCGGCAAAGAACGTCCGCGCATCGTCCACATGCAGCTGACTGCGAGGATCGATATAGGCCCGCAGCACGCGGTTGCCGAACCCTTCGGCACCCGCATGCATCGCGGCCTCGATCTCGATCGTGTCGACGACTTTCGGTATCTTGCTGCCCAGCAATGTATTCGTGCTCAGTCCCGAGCCCCAGCCGATCACCGCGATACGCTCCGGCGCAGGGTGCAGCGCCAATGGCAGACTCGCTGCCATCACCATCGTGTATTCGTCGTCGGTCGGTATCCCGGTCTCGGACATCTCGATCGAAGCATCGGGTTTGCCGTTGGTGGCGATCGTACCCACGGTGCCCTGCTGGAAGAATGCGACCGTCGCGGTCTTGCCGTCGCGCAGGAACCTGACCTCGGTGCCTTGAGGCAACTCGGAAAGCCCATGACGGAATACGCCCGACGCCAGCGCGCGCGGATCCGCGCCACCGAACAACAGGCTCAGCGAAGCCACCACGAGGACACTGCAGAGTGCGCCGAAATAGAGTTTCGGCTTGAACACCGTACTGAATGCACGCAGCAGCACGAGTCCAAGTACGACATCGACGAGTGCGGCGAGCGTCACCGCCAGACGCAGGCCGAGCAGCGGAATCAGCACATGCATCGCGAGCACCACACCGACGATAGCGCCCAGGGTGTTCGCGGCGTAGACGCGGCCGATACTCTTTTCGCCATACCCGCGCCGCAACAGCGCCATGGTGAACAAAGGCAGGGTCATACCGGCGAAGAATGCGGCCGGGAACATCACCAGCAGTGCGACTGTCGCGCTGCCCAGGCTGAAGAGGTAGTAGCCGGTTTCGTTCCGCGGAAAGATGCCCATGAACCAGCCGACCCACTGGAAGCTCTGGGCGAACACCGGCAACGAGGCCAACGCCGCCAGCCCCATCAGCACCTGCGCGATGCCGGCCGTCGCGACCGGATCATGGATGTTCCGGCTGCGTTTGCGCACCCACAGGCCACCGAACGCCAAGCCCAGAATGAATGCCGTCAACATCAGCTCGAACGAATGCACGGTGGTGCCCAGCGCCTGATTCAACAAGCGGATCCAACCCACCTCATACACAAACGAACTGGCACCGGTGATCCCCGCACCGCAGAGCATCAGCCATTGGAAGCGTCGGGACATGCTGTTGTCTGCAAGCGCTGTCGCTGGAACCGTGCCGGGCGGCGGCGAGCTCTGGATCGCCGCGTCCGACACCGAGGCTGCAACCCGCCAAGCCACCATGCCCACCAACAGATTGATCACGCCCGCGACCGCGATCGCACCCGGCATCCCGATCCACGGCAATAGCAGGAACGTCGCGGCAAGCGCACCGGCCGCAGCGCCGATGCTGTTGGTGAAATATAGGCCCCCGAGGATTTCGCCGTCCTGATACGGCGCCACCCGCAGGTACCCGCCGCTCATCAACGGAAAGGTCATGCCCAGCAGCACGCTTTGCGGCGCGATCAGCAGTGCAGCGGAGCCCCACTGCCACAGCCGGATCGTCGACTCGTTCTGCATCGCCGGCAGGATCGTGTTCTGCGACACGTCCATGTACGCCACGAACAGGGGATGGAAGGCCAACGCCGTGACGCCGATGATCAGTTCGACGATCGCATAGGACCTGATCAGCCCCGTCCAGCGTCCGCCGCGCGCACTGACCAGCCATGCTCCCGCCGCCATGCCACCCATGAAAATCGCCAGCACCAGCGTTTGCGCATACGCGGCATGACCGAGGATCAGCCCGAGGTAGTGCGACCAGATCGCCTGATACACCAGACCGGCGAACCCGGACGCGACAAACAGCAGTAGCAATGCCCGCTCGAGGCGGGCGACAGGCATCGTCATGAAAGCGGTTCCCCTATCCAGTCCAGCGAAAAGCATAGCCTGAATGCGAGCCTACCCTGCAAGCACGATCTCGAATGGATCGCCTCGCGGATTACTCGCTTCACGCGGAACATCGGCAGCGGATTGCCGCCGAACCCCCTGCTTGAGCATGCAGGCAAGGTGATCGGCCCATATCGGATCGAGGTGGAAACGGAGCCCCATCAGCCCTGCGCCGGTTGCGTTTCTCCTTCTCCACGACATGACATGACTGTTCAGGTCAGTTGAAAATGAACATGACGTTCAAGGTCACTTTTTGTCCTGTTCAAAACGTGATCCCGACCACAACCTTGCACCCCGTTCGCGACCGGTGTCCGGTCAGGAAACTTGGCACGGCTTATGCGTACGTTTCCCGTGCACGTGCTGGTAGCACGGGCGCCCCATCAACCAGGACGTCTGGCCACAGGGCACGTGAATAATTTTTTCGCCACACCACTCCCGAGGGAACTCCCATGAAGAAGCAGCAAGGTTTCACCCTGATCGAACTCATGATCGTCGTCGCGATCATCGCCATCCTCGCCGCCATCGCCCTGCCGGCGTACCAGAACTACGTCGCCAAGTCGCAGTCCACCTCCGGCCTCGCCGACGTCCGTGGCGGCGTGACCGCGTACGAAGAAGGCATCCAGAGCGGCACCCGCGCTGGCGCCATCGGCCCGACCACCGACATCGGCCTGTCCGCTGCCACCCCGCGTTGTGCCATCACCGTCGCTGGCAACTGGGACGCCGCTTCTGGCCAGACCATCACCTGCACCCTGAAGGGCAACCCGAACGTTGCCGGCAAGACCGTGACACTGACCCGCAACACCACCGGGCAGTGGGATTGCGCCACCAACATCGGCAACACCAACTATTCGCCGAACGGCTGCCCGTAATCCCAGTCCGAGGACGTTTCTTTCTCTCCGGAAAGGGGTGCCCAGGCACCCCTTTCTTGTTTCCCGATCCATACCAACCGGATCCGCTCTCGAATTCGCTGTTCGCGCGTAGTACACGACACCTACAACCTATCGTCACACGGCCGAGGTCCTCTCCTCATGAACACAGTACGCTCAAACACCCAAGGCTTCACTCTGATCGAGTTGATGATCGTGGTCGCGATCATCGCGATCTTGGCCGCGATCGCCCTGCCGGCGTATCAGATCTATGTGGGCAGATCGCAGGTGACCGCCGGACTGGCCGACATGCGTGGCGGCGTGGTGACGTTTGAAGAGCGTATCCAGAACGGTGACAGCGGTGCCGGCAGTCCGGCGGATGCCCGCGACATCGGTTTGCCGCTGAACACGGTGCGATGCACCGCCATCACTCCCTCTGGCAACTGGACCGATATCAGTGGTCAGACCATCGCCTGCACACTCGCCGGCAACCCCAACGTGGCGGGTAAAAGCCTCACGCTGACTCGGGACAGCGAAGGGCTCTGGAGCTGCACCACGACCGTCGATGCGCTCTACCGTCCCAACGGCTGTTCCTGACGCCGCTCCACGGCAGCCCACCGAAGTCGCCAGGCCAACTGTTCGGGCCACTTTTTTTTCGACTGCGAACAGGCTCAGAATCGCTCTGTTGGTGCTATGGGCACGTGCCTGTCGGCCGCTTTGGAAGCCTCGACATTGCAGGCGTTCCCGAGGTTTGAACGGAAGCGGTACTATTGCCCTGATCTTCATGCGGTTTCGATGTTATTGTCGGGAGTGCATGATCCACATGGGTCCGCGCGGGCGAGGCGCTACGAAAAAGTGAATGTTGCTCACACTTCAAACCTGGTCGGCATCACCGGTATAGCCCGGCGTCTGGTGCTGGACGGCGCACTGGACGAAGCCGCCGCACGCGAAGCGCTGGATACCGCCACCCGTGAGCGCAAACCGATCGCCAATTACCTGCGCGATCAGAAGCTCGTCACCCCATCACAGCTCGCTGCCGCCAACTCGATCGAGTTCGGCATGCCTCTCTTCGACCCCTCCTCGATGGATCCAAGCCAGAGCGCGATCCGCCTGGTCCAGGATGAGTTGTTGCAAAAGCACCATGTGTTGCCGCTGTTCAAACGCGGTGGCCGGCTGTTCGTGGGAGTCTCCGACCCGACCAATACCGCCGCGCTCGACGAGCTGAAATTCCACACCAATCTATTGGTGGAACCGATCCTGGTCGATGAGGACACCATCAAGCGCACGATGCAGATTTGGATGGAATCCAGCGACGCATTGGGCAACCTGGACGATTCCGAAGGTCTGGACAACCTCGATGTTTCCGGCGGCGACGACGAACCCGGCAGCGACGGCGGCATCGACAGCAAGAGCGACGATACGCCGGTCGTGAAGTTCATCAACAAGGTGCTTGTCGATGCGATCCGCCGCGGCGCATCGG
>JANLSB010000555.1:0-5623 GCA_031362125.1 Lysobacterales bacterium
GCTGCCGACATCGCCCTGCACCAGACGAAGCATCGGTATGGGCTTGGCGAGGTCGTCGCGGATTTCGGCAAACACGCGCTGCTGTGCCTTGGTCAACGAGAACGGCAGATTCTTGCGCAACTCGGCCACGCGCTTGCCGCCGCGCAGCGCAGGCGCGGTGTGCGCCTGCATCGCGATGCGCTGCCTGCGCAGACTGAGGTGATGCGCCAGGAGTTCTTCCAGCGCGAGTCTGCGCTGAGCCGGATGCGTGCCAGCCATCAGCGCCTGCAGATCGCTGCCCTGCGGGGGACGATGCAGGGTCAGCAATGCTTCGCGCAGCGACGGCAACCCCGCGCAGAGCGATTCGCGCGCGAGCACTTCGGCCGGCAGCAACTCAAGTGTGCGTTCGTCCGGCAGGCGCTGCAGGGCCTGGCCGATCAGTTTGCGCATCACTGCAGAACCGACACCTTCGATCGCGGGATAGATCGGATCAAGCCGGTCGCTCAGCGCGGGATCGCTGGCGTCGGCCGGGCCACCGAGGATGCGGTAACTCGGATGGACGATTTCAAGGCCCTGCTGGCCCGGTCGCGGCGTGCCGTAGATGCGCAGCCGCGTGCCCGGTGAGAACTGCGCCACCTGCTGCGAACGGAAATGGAAGAAGCGCAGCACGAGCGTCGAATACGAACCGTCGCCGATCGCGACGCGCAGCATCGGCCGGCCACGGAAACTGCGCTCGGCCGCTTCGACCGCACCTTCAACCTGCGCCGGCAGACCAGATTGAAGCGCACGGATCGGCGTCAATACCGTGCGGTCTTCGTATTGTCGCGGCAGATGGAACCAAAGGTCCTGCAGCGTCAACAGCCCGCGTGCGGCGAATTTTTCTGCAACGACATCGCCAACGCCGCTGAGCCGGGTCAGCGGCTGGGCGGCGATATCATCGGCGTTCTGGCGTGAACTCATGCCCTGCGGCAAAGGCTGAACGGCATGCGATCAGCGCAGCACCATGATCGCATCGACCTCGAATTTGGCGCCGCGCGGCAGGGCAGAGACTTCGATGGTCGAGCGCGCGGGATACGGCGCATCGAACACTGCTTCCATTGCGGCGTTCACCGCTGCGAATTCTGAAAGATCGGTGAGATACAGGCCTACGCGAACGATGTCATCGAACGAGCCACCTGCGGCTACGCAGACGGCGCGCAGATTCGCGAACGCCTGCCGCGCCTGCTCGGACATGTCGCCTTCGACAATCAGGCCGGAGTGCGGATCCAGCGGAATCTGTCCGGAGAAAAACACCATGTCGCCGACACGCGTGGCCTGCGAGTAAGGGCCGATGGCGGCGGGGGCATTAGCGGAATGGATGGGTTCGCGGGGCATGTTGTGCGCTCGGGACAGGGAAGATTTCAGTAGTTTAACGCTGTAGGTCGGGCCCTGGCCCGACATCGCAATGCATCCGTTTGTCGCAGACACGTGTCGAGGCGGTTTCGGTCATCGTGCACTTCAAACGGAACGGTCGCAGTGTCGGGCCAAGGCCCGACCTACATCCGCTGTACCCCATGCACCACACCGAGGCGGCGCACGCGGCGGATGACTTCGGCCAGATGCACGCGATCGCTGACCTCGATGCCGAAGCGAATCACGGCGATGTTGTTGTCACGATCGAGATACTCCACCGAATCGATATTCGAATCGGCCTGGGCGATAGCGGCGGCGACCTGCGCCAGCACGCCCGGGCGATTTTCGACCTCGACCCGCAGCGCCACGTTGAAATCGCCGCTGACCTGGCGATCCCAACCGATCGCGATCCAGCGTTCCGGCGATTTCCGGTACTCGGCAACATTGGCGCAGTCCATCCGGTGCACGACAATACCGCGACCGGTGGTGTGATAGCCCATCACATCGTCGCCGGGAATCGGCATACAGCAATTCGCAAAGGTCACCACCCCGCGTTCGGCGCCGGTGATCAGTATCTTCTCACCCTGATGCGCGCCACCGACCGCGATATCGACGATGTCGCGCTTGTCCGGCACCCGATGCGCCAACACCTGCGCGACCTGGGTCGGCATGCGGTTGCCCAGCGCGATATCGGCAAGCAGCGCTTCCAAGCGCGGATAGCGGTGGTCGACGAGATACGCCTCCAGTCGCGCCTGCGGCAGGCGATCAAGCGAGGTGTCGAGCGATTCCAGCGCACGGTCGAGCATGCGATGGCCCAACTGCACCGCGTCTTCGTGTTCGAGATGTTTGAGCTGGTGGCGGATCGCGGTGCGCGCCTTGCCGGTAACCACGAACTCCAGCCACTGCGGCTTGGGCGCCGCCGATTTCGCGGTGATGATCTCAACGCTCTGACCGCTAGCGAGCTTGGTGCGCAAAGGCACCAGTTTCTTGTCGACGCGCGCGGCGACCGCATGGTTGCCCACGTCGGTATGCACACCGTAGGCGAAATCCAGCGTCGTCGCGTTGCGCGGCAAGGCCATGATGTCGCCCTTCGGCGTGAACAGATACACCTCGTCGGGAAACAGATCGATCTTGACGTTTTCGAGGAATTCCAGCGAGGAACCGGTGGCGCGCTGCGATTCGATCAGATTCGCGACCCAGGATTGCGCACGATTCTGCGCGCCGCTGGCCTCGCCACCATGTTTGTACGACCAGTGCGCGGCGATGCCGCGCTCGGCGATGAGATCCATTTCCTCGGTGCGGATCTGCACTTCGATCGGCGAACCGTACGGACCGAACAGGACGGTGTGCAGCGACTGGTATCCATTGGCTTTGGGGATCGCGACAAAATCGCGGAACCGCCCGTCGACCGGTTTGAACACCGAATGCACAACGCCCAATGCGTGGTAACACTCCGGCACCGAACGTACCACCAGCCGGAAACCGAACACATCCATCACCTGCGCGAAGCTTTTGCCCTCGGCGCGCAGCTTGCTATAGATGCTCCACGGCGATTTGACCCGGCCGACCAGCCGGAACTGGAAGCCTTCCTTGCTCAACCGCTGCGCCAACTGCGCTTCGATTTTGGCCAATGCTTCGCGACGGACGACCGGCTGGATGCGGATGCGCTTGGCCAGCACCGCATGCCGCCAGGGGTGCATGGCGCGGAAGCCGAGATCCTGCAGCTCGGCCTTCATCAGATTCATGCCCAGCCGCTGGGCGATGGGCGCGTAGATTTCAAGAGTTTCGCGCGCGATGCGGGTGCGCGCCTCGGGACTCTGCGCACCGAGGGTGCGCATGTTGTGCAGACGGTCGGCGAGCTTGATCAGAATGACGCGCAGATCGCGCGCCATCGCCAGCATCATCTTGCGGAAGCTCTCCGCAGCGGCTTCCTGGCGATCCTGGAACTGCAGTTTGTCCAGCTTGGTGACGCCCTCCACCAACTCGGCCACGGTTTGCCCGAACTCGGCCGCGATCTCGTCGCGGGTCAGCGGCGTATCCTCGATGGTGTCGTGCAGGATCGCCGCGACCAGGGTCTCGATATCGACGCCCTGCTCCGCCAACACTGTCGCGGCCGCCACTGGGTGAGTGATGTAGGGCTCGCCGGATTTGCGGGTCTGGCCGGCATGCGCGGCGGCACCGGCGCGCCAGGCGCGAACCAGCGTCGCGAGCTGGTCTTCGGGTAAATAACTGGCGGCCGCTTCCAGCACGCGGACATAGTCCGGCAATACCGCGTCGAGCGCAGGGGTGGGGCCGGCGAGGATCGGCTCAAGTTGACTCATGGCGTCAGACTAAGGGGAAACGCCGAGAATGGGGAGACCGGAAAAGCCATGCTCCCGAACATGTTCCAGAAAACGCGAAACCCCGCCGGAGCGGGGTTTCATCGGTAGCACGGGGCTTGGCTTCAGTCACCGCGCCACGGTGCTCAGATATCGTCGCCCTTCGACAGATCGTCGTCGGAGACCACCTCGGCGGCGGCCCATTCCAGGGCTTCACGCTCTTTGCGCTCGCGCTCGGACTTCTCGACCGCGTCGATGTAGCTGTTGTCGATGCGGCGGGCGGCGATTTCGCGCAATGCCAGTACGGTCGGCTTATCGTTGGCCTCGCTGTTGTCGATCTGCGGCTCGACGCCATTGGCAAGCTGACGGGCGCGCTTGGCGGCCATCATGACGAGCTCGAAACGGTTGCCGACGACTTCCAGACAATCTTCCACGGTGATGCGGGCCATAGCGCTCCCGGCGGCAAAAAGCCGTCCGACTGTAGTGTGTGAACCGCCGATTGTAGCGATTTCAGGGGCTTGGGCACAAGCTCGGGAACGGCATCCGGATGAGATACGTCGCGCTGCCTCCGGCATTCCATCCTGGAAACAGTCATTTACGCAACGATGGCTTCAAACTGACGGCAGAATCCGCCGGAACGTCAGATTGATCCGTTCTCCGATCGGTCTGGCGGTCGCCGGCAGGGCGTGACGGTAGGCAGATTGAGTGTCGCCGCGCATCACCAGCAGGCTGCCGTGGGGCAGATCGAGCGCCAGCCGGCCGCTACCCCCGCCACGCAGCTTCAGCGCGAAACGCCGGGTCGCGCCAAGACTCACCGATGCGATCACCGGCCGCGGCCCCAGTTCGGGCTCGTCGTCGCTGTGCCAGCCCATCGCATCGCGCCCGTGCCGGTAGCGGTTCGCGAGCACGCTGTTGAAGTCGATTCCGAGCGTTTCGCGCAAACCTGCACGGATGGGTTGCAGCGACAACGGCCACGGATGCGGCTCGAAGCGCGAGCGCGAATAGGTGTAGGCGACGCCCGGATCGCCGATCCAACAGCTCAAGCGCGGCGAATCGATCTCACGGCCGAACATCCGGATCCGGTGCACTTCCCAGTCGATCTGGGCCGACATCGACTCGAACAGTGCATCGGCCACAGCACGCGCCAGCCATGACGGATCGAGCCAAAGCTCGGCTCCGGCAAGATCGATGGGCTGCAATCCGTTCGATGGAAACATCCGCGCATCCTGCCGATTTGCTCCGGCCGCCGCAAACCCGGAAAATCGTCCTATCTTCGCTGGAGCCAGGCCCATGACCGAGACCGTACACGCCGACATCGAGCGCGACGTGATGGAGTACGACGTCGTCGCCGTCGGTGCCGGCCCGGCCGGGCTGGCATTTGCGATCCGGCTCAAGCAGCTGAATCCCGAAGTCAGCGTCTGCGTGATCGAAAAGGCCTCGACCATCGGCGCGCAGATTCTGTCCGGTGCGGTGATCGAAACCGGCCCGCTCGACAAGTTGCTGCCGAACTGGCGCGACAACCCGCCGCCGGTCTGCGTGCCGGCCACCGATGACGAGTTCTGGCTGCTCAACAAAACCGGCGGCCGCAAACTGCCAGTGCCGCCGGGCATGAACAACCACGGCAACATGATTGTCTCGCTCGGCGCGATGTGCGCCTGGCTTGCGCCGCAGGCAGAAGCGCTGGGCGTCGAGATCTATCCCGGTTTTGCTGCGGCCGAAACATTGCATGACGACGCTGGCAAGGTGATCGGCGTGCGCATCGGCGATATGGGCGTGGCGAAGGATGGCTCGCACAAGCCCGGTTTCACTGCGGGCATCGATATCCGCGCCAAGGTCACCGTGCTCGCGGAAGGCGCGCGCGGCCATTTGACCAAGCGTCTCATCGAGCGATTCAAACTCGATGCGGACAGCGATCCGCAGGGCTATTCGATCGG
>JANLSB010000581.1:0-3018 GCA_031362125.1 Lysobacterales bacterium
CCTGCCCGCCTCCCCGATCCTGCCGAGCCGCGAGATCTGCTTCCGCGCGATGGCTGCGAAAGACCATCGTTTCGACGGTCTGTTCTTCATCGCCGTACGCAGCACGGGCATCTACTGCCGGCCGGTGTGCCCGGCGCCGCCGCCGAAGCGGCAGAACATCGGCTTCTACGCGAACGCCGCGGCCGCAACCGCCGCTGGCTATCGCCCGTGCCTGCGCTGCCGGCCGGAGCTCTCGCCCGAGGCGTACGCGCAGGTGCGCGAGGAAGCCGTGCGCCGCGCGCTGGCGCTGATCGCGGAGGGCGCGCTGCAGGACGGTTCGATCACGGCGCTGGCGGCACGGGTGCAGCTGAGCGCGCGGCAGCTGCAGCGGGTGTTTCTCGCCCATGTCGGCGCGACCCCGCACACGGTGCACGCGACGCGTCGTTTGTTGCTGGCGAAACAACTGCTGACCGAAACCGCGCTGCCGGTGACCGACGTGGCGCTCGCTGCGGGCTTCAACAGCCTGCGTCGCTTCAACACCGCGTTCAAGGACGGCTGCGGCATGCCACCGAGCGCGATCCGTCGCCAGGCCTCGGCCGCAAAAGCGCCCAGCGGCACGCTGACGCTGCGCCTGGGTTATCGCCCGCCGCTGGATTTCCCGCTATTGCTGGCATTCATGGCCAAGCGCGCGATTCCCGGCATCGAGCGCGTCAACGCGGACAGCTACGAACGCGTCATCGGCGACATCGATGCGTCGAGCTGGATCCGGGTGCGCGCGGCAGCGGAACGTCCTGAGCTGCTGCTGGAGATCGGCAACGCGGATCCGCGCGCGATTCCCGACATCGTGCGTCGAGTGCGGCGGATGTTCGATCTGGACGCCGATCTGCGCGCGGTGCATGCGGCGTTCGATACGGATCCGCTGTTGAAGCATGCGATCCGGCTGCATCCGGGGCTGCGCGTGCCCTGCGCTTGGGACGGGTTCGAGCTGGCGGTGCGCGCGGTGCTGGGACAGCAGATCAGCGTGGCCGGCGCGACCACGCTGGCGCGGCGGCTGGTCGACGGCTGGGGCGAACCGCGCACGGATGCCGCAGCGATGCAGATCGATCTGGATCGTGCGTTTCCGTCGCCGGAACGGCTGCGCGATGCGCCGCTGGAAACCATCGGCCTGCCGCGCACGCGCGCCGCGACGCTGCGCGCGCTGTCGGCCGCTGTGGCGGACGGGCGACTGTCGTTCGAGGGCGGACAGCGGCTGGAGGATTTCGTCGAACGCGCGGTGGCGTTGCCGGGCGTCGGCGCGTGGACCGCGCAGTACATCGCGATGCGCGCACTGGCCCTGCCGGATGCGTTTCCGGCCGGCGATCTGGTGCTGCAGCAGCGGCTGGGTCCGGATGCGGGCGTCGCGCGGCTGAGCGAACGCGCGACCGAAGCGCGATCGCAGGCGTGGCGGCCATGGCGTGCGTACGCGGTGCTGCACCTGTGGCACCTGCCGGCGACGCAGCTTCAAGAGGATGCGGCGTGAATCCCGGAGTAATGTTCTTCGAGCGCTTCGAAACAACGATCGGCATGCTGACGATCGCCGCAGACGCGGACGGTCTGCGCCATATCGAATTCCCGAGCAACCGGCATCCGGTGGATCGCGCTGGCTGGGCGCCTGGCGCACACGGTAATGCCTCGGACGTGTTGCGCACGACGCGCGAACAGCTGCTCGGATACTTCGCGGGCAAGCGCCGGGATTTCGATCTTCCGCTGCGACCGCAGGGCACGCTGTTCCAGATGGAGGTATGGCGGACGCTGGCGACGATTCCGTACGGCGAAACGTGGAGTTATCGCGATCTCGCGCGTGCGATCGGCAAGCCCGACGCGGTACGCGCTGTCGGCGCGGCGAATGGGCGTAACCCGCTGCCGATCGTGCTGCCCTGCCATCGCGTGATCGGTGCCGACGGCAGTCTCACCGGTTTTGGCGGCGGCTTGTCGACCAAGGAAGCGTTGCTGCTTCTGGAAAATGCGCGCCCCGCAACCGCATGGCGCAGTGGCGATCTGTTCGGCTGATCTGCGCCATCGAGCCCCTTGCAAACGAAACGCCCGGCACAGGGCCGGGCGTTGGGGGCGAATCGCGCTTCCAGATCAACGAATCGAAGTGTCGAGGCTGCGCAGGGCGTCGGCGAGATCCACATGACCGCTACGCTCGAGATCTTCGCTGGTATAAACCCGACCGCTGGCGTTGACGCACCGTTGCGGTTTGCCTTCCCGCACTGCGCGCAGATTCTGCGCTTCGATGACGCGGGAGCCGGTGCTGCGCAGGCAAGTCCGTGCTGGTTCGCGCGGCGCACTGGCTGCTGTCGTCTGGACGGTTTCGGTTTCGCCGGTGTCCTTGGTGACCGTCACGGTCTGGGCGACAGCAGCACCGGTGAATGCAGTGAACAATACGGCGAGCAGGAGGCGGGTCATGGCAGTAGCTCCGATGCCGGTGAAGGCGATGCGCGTGTGGGCAATGTCCGAACAATACGCCGACAGGCGGCCGCTTGCCTGAACGCGGCAGGCCGCATTTAAGACGGCGTCAGACGGCCGGGCAATCCCACGGCCCCGGCCCTGCAACGCGAACAACATCGACAGCCTTTATCATCGCGACATGACCTTCCACCGCCCTCGCCGAGCCCTCCCAGTCCTGTTCGCCTGGGGGCTGGCGCTCTTCGTCATCGGCTGCGCCAGTCGGCCGGCCACGCACACGGCGAGCACGCCCGATCCAGACCGCAGACCGCTTGTGATCCTCGTGTCGATCGACGGCCTGCCGGCGTCGATCCTCGGCGACGGGACCCTGCCCACACTCGACCGCCTCGCCGCCGACGGCGTTCGCGCCGAATGGATGAATCCCAGCTACCCCACCCTGACGTTCCCGAACCACTACACCCTGGTCACCGGGCTGCGGCCGGACCATCACGGCATCGTCCACAACAACATGCTCGACAGGTCACTGGGGCGCTTCATCTCCAAGCAGGGCAGCGCCGAGGATGGCCGCTGGTGGGGAGGCGAGCCGATCTG
>JANLSB010000641.1:0-6026 GCA_031362125.1 Lysobacterales bacterium
TGAGCGCAGCGATGCCCACCTTTCGTGCAACGCGGCGGCGATATCAAAACAGAACCGGCTGCTTCTTCAACACGCGTGCGGTGACCGAGAGATCCGGTTCTTCGCCGGTGGTGGGCATCGCTGCGCTCACCCCACCCTACTTGCTACGATCAATAGTTGCCGGTGTTGATGCCTCATTGCGGTGGGCATGAAGCCCACCCCACGGTGCTGACGCCAGTTTTTCTGACATCAGTGATCAAACCATCCGCTGCATTCGAACGGGTTCGTCCTGCGTGAGCTGATTCTGTTGCTGCGCCAATAGCTGCGTCTGCTGCTGCGCCAACGTATCCACTTTCTGCAGCGACTGCTCCACTGGGCGCTCAACGGCCTGCGCCACATCGGTCACGGAACGACGTGCGGCCGGGTCGGATGGGTCCTGCCCTTGCACGACGAACAGCAGCGTTCCGGCAGCGATCTGTGAGCCGTCCTGCTGTCGCTTGCCGGTCTCGTTGATCGCGATATGACCAGCCGAGGTGATGCCAGCCGCTTTGGTGTCGCAGAAAGCGCACATCGTCAATCGCTCGCTGGACTGATCAAATACGCGCCCCTTTTCGGCATCAATACGGGCCACGCCGGTTTCAATTTGTTTGTAGAGGCGATGATCGGTGTGATTCGGATCGCGTGGGTCGACCAAGCTCAAGGGAGCAGGCGCGGGTGCTGTTGGAGAGACAGCATCGTTGGCAGGCGCGTTCGGTGTATTGGTTGGCGCTTGCAGTGCTGGCGCTGCGGGGGCGGGTTGGCCGGGCGTTGCTGGCTCGGAAGTGCCCTGTTGTTGGCTCTGCACGCGCGGGGCGGGGCCGATATTGAACTCGCCGAAACTACCATCGCGGACCAGCCGATTGAGGCTGACAGTAATCTCAGGGTTGTTCGCGTTCCAACCTGCGCCGATGTTTTGATCCCCTTCGCCGACCCTTTGATTATTAGCGTATGGATTACGTAGCGTGATCAGGGCTTCGCCGCTTTGTGGATCACGCGAAAGCCCCACCACCATATAGGCATGGCTTTCTTCAAGGCCATCGCGCACATCTCTACCTTGCGTGGCCATCGAGACCGTCCTACCCGCCGTCAGCGCCTGCTCCACCTCGGTGTAGACCGCATCCAGCCCCAATTTGGTGCCCTGCAAAGGCGCCCGGAACGGCGGTGGTTCAGAGCGTTTGACATGGTCGGGGCCGGTGGGCTGCATCGGCGGGGCGGTGGGATTCAGGATCTGGAGACTGCGACCTGATTCTCCGGTCAAGGCATAGACGCTGTCGGCTAAGCTACCGCCACCCGTCGCAGCGCCAATAGTGCGGTAGCCTTGGCCAAGATTGACCTCTCCCTTCGAGTTGCGGCCATACAGTTCGGCGAAGCCGGCTTCGATAACGGTCGGCCACAGCGGGCCATTGCGCGCGCGGTTGTTGTCGACCGTACCGCCGCCGCGCTCGCTGATATTGCGGCGAATATCTTCTTGCGACACAGTGATCGATTCCTGGATCGGGCTGGCCCGTCCCAGGTCTCGCTCCTGCGCGTTGGGCGGGCGATACAGGCTTACCGTGAAATCCCCCGTCTCGGCATTGAAGCGAATGGCGTCGCGAATGCGGTCCGGCTGCCGTTCCCCAAGCGAGCCCATTGGTGCGAGGAAATAGCAGTTATAGATGTCGTCTTGATCGATATCAGCAGCGCGCGGACGGCCATCCGCCCCATACAAGTCCGCTGCGGTGTACTGCCGTTCTTCTCTAGCCATCTTGATTTTCTCTTCGTAGCTTGCGTCAATGCTTCACGGAAGGCGCGAGTTCGAAATAACCCAGTAATCGGCGCTCGCGCGTACCGGGCAAAAAATCTCGAGCCATTGCAAAGGCAATGTACCGTGGCGAATCATCGCCAAACGCGAACAAAAAAACCCTGTAATTATCGTCGTCATACCAGCCGTCGGTCTGTAGCGCACCCCCTAATGTCTGTGCGACATATTGGTTTACTTTGGAGCCGATCGCTGCCCCATCGGTGGACCCAGGCGCGGTCAAGACGAATCGCTGATCGACCACCCGATATTCATGCTTCAAATACTGCTCGACCCACCGCGCCATCGCGGCTTTTGCGCGAACCTGCTCGCGTGGCGGCGATAAGCGATCCAGCGGTTCTGGCGTAGACCATTCCTGTAAATTTTTAAGCACGCTATTGTTGGGCTGGACGGTCTGGCAGCCAACCAGCACGCAGAACATTACCAATAGCAAAACAGCGAGCGAAACGCGTCGCCATTTGAGCCCATACGGATTTGCTGTCGTGCGCTGCCGTTCTTCTCTAGCCATCTTTATTTCCTCTTCATAGCTTGTATCAATGCTTCACGGAAGGCACGAGTTTGAAACAACCGAACAAACTGCGTTCGCGCGTACTGGGCAAAAAATATCGAGCTACCTGTCTGTTATCTCTACTCGTTCTTGATCTTCTATTCCGTAGATGGGCGTCAATTCAAAGCATCTTGAACAATGCTTTGTTTATGCGCTGCCCGGGCAAAAAACTGGCGCAGTAGATTGGGGCGCCCGAGTCAATTTTTTTTCGTCAGCGGCAACACACGATGACTGGCGGTAGCTGGTCACTGGGTATCAGCTCAAGAAACCCCACTAAACGGCGCCCATCTATCTCGGGCAGGGGGTCGCGGGCTATCACAAAAGCGATATACGTCGGCGACCCATTCGCCCCTCTCTCCTGCTTCCATAGCAGGAGTTGATATTTGCCTTCAGACCATGTGCCCGGTTGCGGCACACCACTCAAGTTCTGTTCGACATATTGACCGGCCTTGGCGCCCATCGCGGCCCCATCGGTGAACCCACGTTTGGCCCAAACGAATTCTCCATAGATCACGTGGTACTCGCTATTCAGATAGTTCTCCAGCCACTCCGTCATCGCTAACTTTGCGGGTTGCTGCTCACTCTCTGGCGAAAAGCGGTGAGGTGGCGCAGGCGCAGCCCACTGCTGAAGACGGTCTAGCATGCCGCCTCGCGGCTTGACCGTCTGACAGCCCGCCAGCATGAAACACATCAGCAGAGCCACGCACACCGAACGTGCAGTCGTGAGCGCATTACTATTTTTTCTTCCGTTCATGCGTATTCTCATGTCCTTGCTTCGGAGTTCTGGGTGTCCTGGTCTTGTTGTGCTTCGTTTGTGGCGGGTCAAGACCCTCCTTACAACAGCGACGATTCGTAGGGCGGGTTTTAACCCGCCTTACGGGTTGCCAGATACGGGTTATACAAGAATGAGTAATTCTGTTGCTAGTTTTCTATGTGCAGAGCTGGCCGCCATTACGCTTTGTCGCGTCACTATGTTCATAGAAATGCAATCGCGATATAGATCGCGGATGCTCTCATGATCAGCATTTGTCAAAACGATATGAACGCCGCGACTGCGCGCTCTGAATAAAGCATCTCTTAATCTTATCTGATCCGACCAACTAAACAGTCTTTCGTTGTACTTAATAAAGCCATTTAAATTGTGACGTACGGTGTAAGGTGGATCGACAAATAAAAAATCCGATGTTTTTGCTTTATCTATTACTTCCTCAAAATCGACTGAAGTCAGCTTCGATTTTCTCAAAAGTTCACTCACGGCGGAAAAATTATCGCTAGGTAAAAGCACGGTCGATTTAGTCCCTATCGGGACATTGAATTCACCTTTTAAATTGACTCGATACAATCCATTGAAGCAGGTGCGGTTCAAGTATATAAGCCGCGCAGCGCGCGACGTTGGTGAGATTGGCTTGGCTCCCCTGACTTCATAGTAATAATCATGAGAGTGATTATTTTGATGGCGCTTCAGCAGAGCAGCGACGGCTTTCCAGTTATCTGCTAGCGCGCTGTATGTCTCCATCAGCTCATGATTTATGTCGTTAAGCCAGCCTCGCGGCGGCGCTATTCTAAAGAAAACAGCTGCACTGCCAGCAAATGGCTCAACCAATCTTCGAAACGTATGCGGGAACATATTTTCCGCTTGCCCGACAAGCCATCTTTTTCCGCCAGCCCATTTAAAAACTGGTGTGAGACTATCCATGCTCTTGCCAAGATTCTGAAACCACTGAAGCGTAGTCAAAATTAACAATCCGAGATTCTAATGTTGTACAGACGTTGTCAATCAGAGGGAAATCCGTTGATTTGTAATTGCGTGTTGGGGATGGGTGGGCAGATATTCTGCGGAGTTCATTAATTCTATCCATCCAATCAATATTCTTTGCTATGCCCTTAACGCCTGGCATAGGTATGTCAAATATATGCTTAAAAATCTTCCATTGTTTTTCGACAATTTTTTTCAGGTCAATAAAATCCAGATAGTTTTCGTATGGCCCCTGATCCTCAAGAGGATCCTGTGTTCGTTTACGGTAAGCGTTTGCTTTGATGTCGGGGTTAGCGACACCACGCTCCCAGTAATTCATCCCATTTTCTCCGTATATTTTTTTGAATACAGAAAAAATATGAGTAACAGATAAAATATTTATTTGACTAATTTGCCTATCTGCTTGTAATTTCAAATCCTCGCGCTGAGATGTCTCCCAGTCAGCATAGTCGGCAGGTTTGAAATCAGGGAATTCAGAATTGACAAGTTTTGAAAGTTTATAAAAATATGTTTTTGGGCCGCCGCTTCCGAACGGCACTGTGAAGTACTTGTCAACATCTTGCCCCCCATCCTTTATAAAATTGATAATTGGGGCGATCATATTCGTTATATCCAATGTCAGAATTTGTTCTTTCTTTGAAAGATATTTTGATTCATCGCTTTTGTACAGGTACGAAGAAATCTCTCCAAGCAAAATGCAGAACGCCTGAATGCCTTCGTTTGTACATACGCGACCATCACGGCCTCGGTCCCATCGGCCAATGTCTGCATTGCAAACTGCTGAGAAGTACCCATTAAAAACTTTCTGCGCTCTGATTAGAGTTGCATTATCTGTGTTCCCAGACAATAGTCCTTTTCCGTAACTACCATTGTTTTCAATAAAACCTACAATTTTTGACCTTTTAATTGCAGACTTGATTTGTGGAATAGTTAGGCATGATTTAGCTGTAGACTTTAAGCCTTCAGCGGTGAATCGATTGTAAAAAGGGCTTGCCAAGTCACGGTTAAGTTGTTGCAAAAGTCGCGCTCCAATAGCGCCGATTCGCTCTGCAGGGTCGCTTGATCCCCAGTTAAGCTGCCCTTCCAAATCATCCAGAAGATTTTTTGGAACAGATCTTTGTTCGTGATTTATAGTTACAAATAGATTTGCTTCTTCTTCTTTTTTTAGCCCATCAAACGCCAGAACGATCAGTTTGCTGTCCAAGTAATGGTCACCTAGTTCTGCGTAACCATATAACCTATGCTGGCCGTCGATTATCCATGCGGATTTGTATGTGCTTGGCAAATATAAATGTCCATAATGCACATCAGTTGTAGTGCTTTTTTCAATAATCTCGAACCGCGGGATTTTCATGAAGTTAACAAGAAGGTTGTTAGGGAAGTAGCCACCTTCTTTTATGAATTCACCGATTTCACGCAACCTCTTTTTTTGTATTAGTCTTTGATAAGTTGGATGGCCTTCAGGATCATCTAGGGTTCTGTGGTTAACAAAAGCAATTTTTAGAAGATGGCGTGGTGTCGTCACAAAAGAATAGAACTGTTTCCCCCCAAGTCTTCCTCGAGTCGCTGGAACTCTGATGTTATCAAGCGCCGGTATTTGTTGGTCTTTCAGAAACTCAGCAAGGAATTGGAATCTGGCTGCTCGTCCGAGATGCTCAACTAACTGAGTGTAGTAAGGAAGTTCATTTTCTGTAACTCGTTTTATATTTTCTTTTCTTGCACTTAAGATGTTTTCTTCTGACCAAATAATGTTTTCGGTCACAAAGAACCACAAAATCTTCGGCTTAAAATCAGCCCCATAAAATTTCTTTACTACACTAGATATTCCGCCCTTGACCGCATGGAGAGCGTCTATTTCATTTTGTAGATCTTTCTTTTTTATGTTCTCAAGTGCTATGCAAAATGAA
>JANLSB010000673.1:0-5258 GCA_031362125.1 Lysobacterales bacterium
AGCCTGGTAACATGGAGCTTTACTTCGTCCCGCAGGACAATGCTTGGGACACGCGTTGGATCGAACCGGTGTGGGTGCCAGCCACTGCCGTCGGCCTGTCGGTCGCGTCCAATGGCACGATCTCCGGCACGATTCGCGGCCTGTACTCGCGTGGCAGCGACATACTGGTGGGTCAGCAGGTCCAGCAGGTCTATCAGACCACCTACGACTACAGCATGCGCATCAGCGCACGCGACCCGGCGGGACTCACGGCCACCGGCGTGTTCGCGGCCAGTGCCAATGTCGCTCCGGTGGCGCCTGTCATCGGTACTCAGACAGTGCGTCAGAGTGTCGCCTACAACTACACGCTGCCGGTGTTCACCGACGCCAACAACAACGCGCTCATCTACAGCGTCAGCAACCTGCCGCCGGGCTTGAGTTTCAATATCGGTACGCGGACGATCAGCGGCACGCCGTCTGCCGCAGGCAGTTCGACTGTCACTTACACCGCGAACGACGGCAAAGGGGGGGTTGCCAGCACCACGTTCACGTTCAATGTGCAGGCCAACAACGCGCCGACCGCGCCGACCGTGCCCGCGCAGAATGGCACGGTGAATGTCGCGTTGTCGGTGCCGCTACCGGCTTTCGCAGATGCGGACTTCGACACGCTCACCTACGGCATCACCGGTCTGCCGCCCGGTTTGAGCTTCGATGCGGTCAATCGCATCATCAGCGGCACGCCGACCGCAACGAGCACTTGGAGTGTGACCTATAGCGCGAACGACGGACGTGGCGGTACGGCAAGCGTCACGTTCAACTTCACGATCGGCACGTCAACGCCGGGCAACCGTCCGCCGGTAGTGAATATCCCGCTCGCGGACCAGAGCGCGACCAGCGGTGAAGCGTTCGAATATACGTTTCCCGCGAATGCGTTCACCGACCCAGACAACAACCCGTTGACTTATACGGCAACGTTGTCCAGCGGCGCTCAGTTGCCGGCATGGTTGAGCTTCAACGCCGCAACCAGAACGTTCTCGGGCATGCCTGCAGGTCCCGGCAACCAGAACTGGACTATCCGGGTCCGTGCGACCGATCCATCGGGCCTCAGCGCGAACGATGATTTCGTACTGTTCAAGGAAGGCGGTGGCGGCAATGAATTCATCGAGGGATCATATGATCCTGAATTCGTGGCCGATCAACCCTTGTCCGATGCGAGCACGACGGGTGCGACCGACACCCTTGCGATGGGCGTCATGCACTCCATGCTGACTGCTGCCGGCGTCACGGGTGATTACGTCGCAACAGACGGACGGCTGTATAACTTCGATATGGGTGCCGCTGCAGCAATCGAAGTCGAAAACGACGTTGTTGAAGCGAAAACGCTGTCCGATGGCGGCGAAATCGGCATCACGCCGTTACCAGCGATCAAAGCCCTGGCCACCAGCGTGCCGGTGCAGATCAAAGACGAATGGTTCCTCTACGACGCCGAGAACCGGCTCAAACTGGTCGGTGGCGAACTGGTCGGCGCAGCCGGAGCGCAGGGCACCTACATCGGCCTTGGTGCCAGCAGTGCGGAATCGTATGAACTGATGTACGACGAAGTCGGCCAGGTGGTGGGCCGGTTCGTCAAGTTCGGCGCGAATGAAATCGTCTACCGCACGACCTATGATTTACGTGGTCGCAAACAGTACGAATTCCACAGCGAATATCTGAATTCCGTGAGTTTCGATTTCGGCGGCATTTCGCGGCAGTACACATACGATGCGTCCGATCGCATGATCGAGACCCGCAATTACTACCAGAACGGCACGCGGGTGGCATCGCCGCTCGACGGCGAGGGCTATCCGGTCGGTGCGCCGATGAGCGTGGCCGGCTGGTTGTCTGGCGCGGAGATCTTTTATTACGACGGCGATGGGCGTTTGACCCTGCAGGTCACCTCCGAACGTGCGAATGGTTTGCAGGGCATCCAGTGGCGAGAGCCAGGCACGTTCGACGAGAACCGCGAGCGCAACGATACCGCGGTGCTTCAAGGCGCCAGTTGGGTGAACTACTCCAACGAGTCCGGTGTCAGTGGTTACGACGCGTTGGGCCGCGTGCAGTTCTACCGCTACGCGGCGGCGAACATGCAATGGGCCATGCATACCTACAGCAGCACCTATGAGGGCTGGGAGAATTATCAGGAGAAGAGGGTCCAAGGCACCAGCAGCAACAACAACTATCGCGCAACCACCAATACGCTGACCTACGACGCGTACGGCAAGCTGGTCAAGCAGATTGAAAACACGCCGCTGCCCAGCAACCTGGGCACGCTGCACGATCGCGCCCGCGCCTACACCTACAACGGCGACGGCCGTGTGTTGACGCGTCGCGAGGGCACGATTGAAAACAACGTGTTCACACAGGTGCCCGACAGCACGGGAGCCAGAGGGAACTACCAGTTCGTTCACGCCGCCGGTCAACAGCAGGCGGAACTGCGCGAAGGCGGACAGATACGTACATGGAATGGCGGCACCTACAACACCCCGCAGATCCAGACCCTCAACGGCAGCGGAAACTACGCCGCCGGCGGCGGCATGGTGGCGGTGCAGCAGGGCGAAACGCTGCAGACGCTGGCGCAACGCATCTACGGCAACAGTAGCCTGTGGTATGTACTCGCCGACGCGAACGGCTTGTCCGATCCGAATGGCCCATTGATCGCCGGCACACAGCTCAGAACGCCGCAGGTCAACGTCAACAGCAACGACGCCAACACTTTCCGCCCCTACAACCCCAACGACGCAATCGGCTCCACCACGCCGGGCCTGCCGTTCATCACCCCGCCGCCGAAGCAGAACTGCAACGTGCTTGCGACGGTGTTGATGGTGGTGATTGCGGTGGTGGTGACGGTGTTCACGGCAGGGGCTTTGGCTGCTCCTGCAGGCTCTTCGCTGGGAACGATATTCGCGACAGGCACAACTGCGCTTGCAGGCGGTGGTTCAGTCATCGTCGGTGGCGCAGTCGTTGGAAGCGTTGGTACTGCCGCAGCCATCGGCGCTGCTGCTGTCGGTGGCTTCGTTGGAAGTATCGCCAGCCAGGTCGTCGGCAAAGCGTTGGGGGTTGTTGACAGCTTCAGCCTGCGCAGCGCGGTCGCAAGTGGTCTCACTGCTGGCCTGACCGCCGGTGTCGGTGGGACCGGGCTGATCAAGAATCTCGCGGGTGGAGGAAAATACGCGCGCATTGCACACGGTGCGTTGACTGCCGCAGCCAGTGGAGTGACATCGTATGCAGCGAACCGTGTGGCAGGTGTCGATACCAGCTTCAGTTGGCGCAGCATCGCGGCGAGCGCCGTCAGTGGTGCGATCACCGCTGGTCTGACCTCCAAGTTCGATCAGAATGCCACGGGATGGCGTGCTTTCCGCAATGATGTCATCGAAGGCTCGATCTCACGTGTGGTCGGGTTGCATGCACGCCGTGCGTTCGGATTCGATGATCGTGTCGACTATGGCGGAATGTTGGTCGATGCGTTTGGGAATGCCTCTGCGAATAGCCTGGTCGCCTACCTGTCAACCGATAGACCTGATCAGAGCGAATCACCTGCTGCGGAACCTTTGCCGGATTACCTGATGGCGCAAGGCGCGGACAGCCTGTCAAATCAAGGTAGCGATGGCTATTTCAGCGATTTCTTCGACAGCTATAGCATCTTGAATTCCTTGGTCTTCTCAGGGAACGATCTTGGCTCTCCAAGCTCCAACGGCACGCCAGTTACCGGTGCGGCACAGAACAACATCCCATCTGAGCAAGCGCCGCGACTCGAGCCCGGATCTGGCAGAACGATCCAGGAAATCGCTGCGTTGTCGCATGCAGGCCATGTTGCGAAATTCGACACTGCATATTCCAGCTTGATAGGCGCTCCAGATCCTGCCTGGACAGCTGAACAGACATGGAAATGGGTGAGTCAGTTCAATGCTGCCGACGCTACCTTGCCGTCGCATTCGCATGTTGTTTTGTCGGTTGCTGAAAAAGTAACGCCACCGGCAGCTGACGTCAGCACATCGACCAACTTCAGTGCGCTTGGGCTCGACGACGATCCGCCTGTGGGCGCCAATGGATGGGATGCTGCAAGCTATGCGGCTCGATACACGCTCTATCAAGTCTGGAACTTCGCCAGCCTTGGCTTTGTGAAACGTCACGACACCAGACTCATCGACAACGCCAACGGTCGAATCTCGGATGCCGATTTCTGGAAAGCGACTGCGATCGACGGCGTGACCAGCGTCGGTAGTTTGTATCTTGGCGGGCGCGCAGGCGGCTATGTGCTGGGCCGTTTCGGTGCCGGTTACGCAGGCAATGCTCTTAACGGCGCGGTGACGGGATCGATCAGCAACCTTGGGCAGCAGTGGGGTGGCATGGCGACCTATGCGGCCACCGACGGTCGCACAGGGCAAGCGGCCTTCTCCTGGGGTGAACTGGCGTTGGCGACAGGCGGCGGTGCCGCATTCGGTGCCGTCACGCGCTACGCGCAAACGGCGACATGGTTGAGCACGCCCTTGAAGTTCCAGTCGCCGATCGTTTTGCAGCGTGGAACCGTCCTGAATTCAGTCGGGTTTGGCGCAATCAAGTCGCTGAGAAGTCCGATTGTCAGAATGAGTCCTGGTGAGGCCTTGCGCGCAAAATACGCGCATCTCACGCCAGAAGGACGATTGGCGCGGATGAACACACTTTCGGAAGCGAATGCCCATCGCCGACTCGACCACCTAGAAAAATCGATTCCTGGCGCACATTTCCTGGAAAAACATGGGGCGCAAACAACTTTGCCATCGCAGCTGCAGCGCGCTCAGACTGGTAGAAACCCCACGACAGGTGTTGTAGAGCTGAAAAATAACGGGCAGCCAAAATTGCCGTCCGCTGCGACACGTTTCCAAAGTCATCGTGATCAATTGACTGCTATCGAGCGCGCTAAAGAGATACTGCGTCGCAACCCTGGTCGTCCTGATCTCGCCGAACGACCCCATCGCCTTCGTGCGCAGCTGGCTCGCGCAGTGGGAGAAGAACGTGACCGTCAACGGCCAGGTGGTGCTCGCGCGTATCGCCATTCGAAACATCATTTCCAAGTGGCCCAAAGATGCTGCCGGGAAACTCGATCTCACCAAGAAAGCAGACGGATGGTTGGGTGGTGTAGTTCATTTCTCTTCGTTTGGCTCTTCGTTGACAGAGGGAGGGTAGCTGGTCTTGATCTCACGGAGGAGGTCTTCGATCTTGCGCCCGTAGGCCAAGGATTCATCGTAGAAGAACTCGATCTT
>JANLSB010000689.1:0-1579 GCA_031362125.1 Lysobacterales bacterium
AGCGGTCTGGATTACTTCAGCCGCATCGATATCGAACCGCAGCCGGAGAACGCCATCGACGGTCGCGTGCCGGTGAACGTGCATCTGACCCCGGCCAAGCGCAGCATCTACAGCGCCGGTCTGAGTTACGGCACCGACAGCGGCGCCGGCGTGTCGCTTGGATTGGAGCGGCGCTACCTGAATTCGCGCGGACACAAGGCGCTGGCGCAGCTCGACTACACCGAGAAGCGCAAGACGCTGACGTTGCAGCATCGCATTCCCGCGTTCGCGTGGCGCGACGGCTGGTACAACACCAGCCTGCAGGCCTACGACGAACAGACCGATTACATCGACACCCGCCGCTACGAAGCGGTGTTCAGCCGCAGTGCGCAGTACAACCGGGATCTCAATCTGGTCGCATCCGTGCATGCCTTGCGCGAGCGTTGGGCCTACGACTACGACAGCCGGCTGCGGCCGGTGGCGCTGTATCGGCAATCGACCTATGTGTACCCGTCGCTGGTCGCCGAATACTTCAAGGCCGACGACCGCATCCAGCCGCGCAAGGGCTTCGGCGGTACCGCGACCCTGCGAGGCGGCCTTCAGGGCGCCGGCTCCGATTCGAATTTCCTGCAGCTGCATGTGCGCGGCAGCTGGTTCCAGGGCCTTGGCGCGCGCAGTCGGCTGATCGCGCGCGGCGAATTCGGTGCGACCTATACCGATGACCTGGTCGAGATTCCGCCGACGCTGCGCTTCTATGCCGGCGGCGACCGCAGCGTACGCGGCTACGAGTATCGCGAGATCGGCCCGCGCATCGACGCAAGCCCGGGACGCAAGGCGTATGCGCTCGGCGCCAAGAACGTGATTACCGCGAACGTCGAGTACGAGCAGTACTTCAGCGACACCTGGGGTTTTGCGGCGTTCGTCGACGGCGGCAGCGTCTTCGATGGACAGCTCGAGCGCTGGCGCAAGGGCGTGGGGCTGGGACTACGCTGGAAATCGCCGGTCGGGCCGCTGCGCGTGGATGTGGCGCGCGGACTGGACGATCCCGACTCGTCGTTCACGCTGCACGTGAATCTCGGCGCGGATCTGTGAGCGCATGAGCGAAACCGAATCCGCGCAGGAAACACGCGACGCACGCATCGCCGAGAAGCGCGCGGCGCGGCGCGCGCGTGCGCGCTGGCTGGCGATGCGCAGCGTGTTGTTGATCGCGGTCGCGAGCGTGCTCGCGGCGCTGCTGTTGTATTTCCTGTTCAACACCCTGCGCGGCCGCGATGTGCTGTTGAACCAGATCGCCGAACGTCTGCCGGAGGGCGATGCACTGACGTGGTCGCGCGCCGAAGGCCCGGCCTCCGGGCCGATGATCCTCCATGATCTGCGCTACGTGCATCGCGGCTGTCCCGATGTCGACGGCAAACCTGTCGCGTGGCCCGGATGCAAGGCCGCGCTGGTCACGACCTTCACGGCCAAGCGCGCTGTACTCGACCCGATGCTGCGTCCGCTGCTCGGCCGCCGTCTGCGTCTCGATGCACTGACGTGGTCGCGCGCCGAAGGCCCGGCCTCCGGGCCGATGATCCTCCATGATCTGCGCTACGTGCATCGC
>JANLSB010000694.1:0-1532 GCA_031362125.1 Lysobacterales bacterium
GCCCTGCTCGATGTGCAATTCCAAATAACCCGCAAATGACTCTTTCGGGCGCGCCGCGCTCCCCCCCCGGCGTCGCGCACTTTTCCAACCACGGAAACCGTCCATGACCGCACCCCTGAGTTTCGCCGAACTCGAACGCGCCGCTGCCGAAGGCGGCATCGATACCGTGCTCGCCTGCATGGTCGACATGCAGGGTCGGCTGGTCGGCAAGCGTTTCCAGGCCGAATACTTCGTCGATTCCGCGCATGAGGAAACCCACGCCTGCAATTATCTGCTCGCCAACGACATCGACATGGAGCCGGTGCCGGGATACAAGGCCGCAAGCTGGAACCAGGGCTACGGCGATTTCGTACTGAAGCCCGACATGGGCACGCTGCGCCGCATTCCCTGGCTGGAAGGCACCGCGCTGGTGCTGTGCGACGTGGTCGACCATCACCATCACGACCAGCCGCACAGCCCGCGCGCGATCCTGAAAAAACAGATCGCGCGACTGCGGGAGCGCGGCTGGGTCGGGATGTTCGCGTCGGAACTGGAGTTCTATCTGTTCGACGAACGTTACGAAGACCTGCACGCCCGCGACTATCGCAACCCGAAAACGGCGGGCTATTACATCGAGGATTACCACATCCTGCAGACCACCCGCGAAGAGCCGGTGATGCGCGCGATGCGCCGGGGCATGCAGGCGGCCGGTATCCCGGTGGAAAACAGCAAGGGCGAATGGGGCCCGGGCCAGGAAGAACTGAACGTGCGCTACGCCGAAGCGCTGGAGATGGCCGACCGTCACGTCATCATGAAGAACGGCTGCAAGGAGATCGCGATGCAGCACGGCAAGGCGATCACCTTCATGGCCAAGTGGCGTTACGACCTCGCCGGTTCCAGCAGCCATATCCACAATTCGCTGTGGAGTGCGGACACCGGCGAGCCGCTGTTCCTCGACCCGGCCGCCGAACACGGCATGTCGGCGCTGATGCGCGCATGGGTGGCCGGGCAGGTGAAATACGCGCGCGACATCACCTGTTTCCTCGCGCCGTACATCAATTCCTACAAACGCTTCCAGGCCGGCACCTTCGCGCCGACCAAGGCGATCTGGAGCGTGGACAACCGCACCGCAGGGTTCAGGCTTTGCGGCGCGGGCGGCAAAGGCATCCGCATCGAATGCCGGATCGGCGGCGCCGACCTCAATCCGTATCTCGCGTTCGCAGCGCTGATCGCGGCCGGTCTGGCCGGCATCGACGAACACCTCGAACTCGGCCGGCCGCACACCGGCGACGCCTATCACGGCGGGGCGCTTCCGGAAGTGGCCAAAACCCTGCGCGACGCCACCGATGCGCTGCGCCACTCGGCCATGCTGCGCACGGCGCTGGGCGACGAGGTGGTCGATCACTATGTCCACACTGCGGAGTGGGAGCAGTTCGAGTACGACCGCCGGGTGACCGACTGGGAAGTACGGCGCGGGTTCGAGCGCTACTGAAACCGACCACCCTAGAGAAACAGCATGTCCGATCTCGTCAAACTGGTGTCCCCCGTCGACG